>NZ_VKHT01000554.1 GCF_014141535.1 Streptomyces alkaliphilus
GGCATGTACAGGGTGGCGCCGAGCGCCGTTCCGAGGGTGGTCACCTCGCTGTCGAGATCGAACTCGACGGGCTCCCGATGGAACAGTGTGCGGCGTTCCTCGTCGGTGAGCCAGCCGTAGTGGCGCATGCTCGTTCTCGCTTCCCTCGTGCTCCTGTTCGCCGGCCACGCCGGTGGCTCATCGTACGATCCGATGTGTTTCGGCCATGCTGCGACAGGCGGCGATCGGGCACACGGCGGGCCACGCGCGCATGACCGGCGGGTGCCGCCCGCACCGATCGCCGTCACGCCCCGAACGGAACGTGACGGCCCGTGCCGGCGCGGAAGGGCGGCGCGAAAAGGCGGGACCACCGCGCGGGGGACCGGCTCGGGGCGGCCCGCCGTCCCGCGGAGGGGCGAGGGCGTCTTCCGCACGGATCAGCGGGCGGGCGCCCGTCCTCAACCGGAGGACTTCGTGGCCCGTCCCCAGGCCAGCCCCCAGCCGTAGAGACGGTCGATCTCCGACTGGAAACCGTAGACGTACTTGACCTCGCGTCGGGCCACCAACTCACCCTTCTCCCGCTCGATGAGCGCCACCGCGCAGGCCCGCGCGGAGGGGTTGGGGTCGGTGAGACCGATCTCGATGTGGGTGCCGTCGGCGGTGATCAGGGTCACCAGAACGTCCGCCCGGGCGAAGGCGGGCGTGCCGTCGTAGATGTAGACGAAGATCAACAGCCGACGGAACTTGTCGGCGTGGTCCATGTTGGCGTAGATGGTCTCGCCGGAGGCGCTGCCGAACCGGTCGTCACCGCTGAGCTTGAGGTAGGGCGGCCCGCCGAAATCCCCTATGAGATTGCCCAGTGGCTGCACCACTCCCTTGGTGCCGTCCTCCAACTCGTAGAGGCAGGCCAGGTCGAAGTCCACGTTGACCAGGCCCATGGTGTGGCCGACGACCTCGCCGGGCTTGAAGAGCTCCAGCGGGTGGCGCAGCGCGTTGAGCCGCTTGTGCCCCACGGTGCTCATCACGTCGGCCGAGCGCATCCGCCACGACAGGCCGATGCGCAGCGTGCCGTGGGTGGCGTCCTGTCCGGTGAGGGAGACCTGCGGTGTGCGCTTGGTCAACTCGATGGCGTAGCTGGAGGCCCCGCCGATGGTGTCGAACTTCGCCACCGGCTGGCGGCTGCGTCGCCAGTTCTCCCAGATCGAGACCATCGCGTGCCGCGCTCCTCACCCGTGTCCATCGGTCCGCGACGCCCCCGGATCGGGGGCCGCCGCCGGACGCGTCCGCGCCCGCGCCGACGGGACGGGTCGGCCGTGCGCGGATGCGCCGGGCCGCCCGTCCCGTTCAGAGGTTTCCGCAATCGCCGGGTGCTCACACCCGCTCGGCGACGGCCGGCCGATCCTCGCCCCCGGAACCGCCCCCGCCGGCGGCCGCGGCCGCGCGGTCGACGCGGTTGTGGCGCACCGAGGACCAGAAGGCCGCGGCGATCAGGCCCACACCGAGGGTTCCGGTGATGACCTCCGGGATGTGGTAGCGGATGGAGACCAGCAGCATGAGGGCCAGCGCGCCGATCGCGTAGTGGGCACCGTGCTCCAGGTAGCGGTACTCGTCCAGGGTTCCCTCGCGCACCAGGTAGATGGTCAGGGAACGGACGTACATCGCGCCGATGCCCAGTCCCAGCGCCATCCAGAAGATGTGGTTGGTGATGGCGAAGGCGCCGATCACGCCGTCGAAGGAGAAGGAGGCGTCCAGGACCTCGAGGTAGAGGAAGAGGAAGAAGGCGGCCTTGCCGGCCAGCCCCATCGTGCTCGGTTCCCGACCGGCGCGGCGCGCGGCCTCCTCGGCCTCGGCGGCCCGCTCGTCGTCCTCCTCGAGGCGGTTCTCGAAGTATCCCGACAGACCGCCGACCAGAAGATGGGTCAGAACTCCGGCGAGACCGGCGATGAGCACCGTGGAGGTCTTGTCCGCGTACGTGCCGCCGTGCTGGTACGCCTGGCCGGCGAAGACGGTGGCGCTGACCAGCAGGGCCGCCAGGGCGACGCCGACGGAGAAGGAGTCGATCTTGCCGAGCCTGGCGAGCGGACGCTCCAGCCAGCCCAGCCAGGTGACGTGACGCTCGGTGAAGATGAAGTTGAGGAAGATCATCAGGAGGAACATGCCGCCGAACGCCGCGATGGACGGGTGGGCGTCGGTGACCATCTCCTGATAGGTGTCCGGCTCGTTGAGCGCGAGCCGAACCGCCTCCACCGGCCCCACTCCGGCGGTGACGGCGACGATGGCCACCGGGAACACCAGCCGCATGCCGAACACGGCGATGAGGATGCCGATCGTGAGGAAGATGCGCTGCCAGAAGGCGTTCATCTTCTTCAGGATTCCGGCGTTGACGACGGCGTTGTCGAAGGAGAGGGAGATCTCCAGGATCGACAGGATGGCGACGATGGCGAAGCCGGTCCAGCCCCAGAAGTAATAGGCAGCCGCCAAGCCCAGGCCGGTCACGGCGAAAGACCAGCCGAAGGTTCTCAGAATCACTTGTTTTCCCGTTCTCCTGCGAGGAAGCGGACGCGGATCGGCCGCGCCCGCCGCGACCGGCAGCGCGCCCGGCCCCGTTTCCGGAGCGGGCGCGTGTCGTGGTCCGGTGGACCGTGTCGGTTGGTGTGGGGGGACGGCGGCGTCGGACCCCCGACGGGGGTGGGCTCCCGGCCCGGGCGATCAGACGTTGACGCCGTAATCCAGGGCGATGCCGCGCAGACCGGAGGCGTAGCCCTGGCCGATGGCGCGGAACTTCCACTCCCCACCGTGCCGGTACAGCTCGCCGAAGACCATGGCGGTCTCGGAGGAGGCGTCCTCCGAGAGGTCGTACCGGGCCAGCTCCACGCCGTCGGCGCGGTTGATGATCCGAATGTAGGCGTTGCGCACCTGACCGAAGTTCTGGTGCCGGTTCTCGGCGTCGTAGATCGACACCGGGAAGACCACCTTGTCGACCTGGGGGGACATGCCCGCCAGCTCGACGTTGATCTCCTCCTCGTCGCCGCCCCCGCCTGAGCCGCCGACCAGTTCGTCCCCGAGGTGCTCCACGGTGCCGTCGGGGCTCTTGAGGTTGTTGAAGAAGATGAAGTGCTGATCACTGAGGACCTTGCCGGCCGCGTCGACCAGGAGGGCGCTGGCGTCCAGGTCGAAATCCGCCCCGGTGGTGGTTCGGGCTTCCCAGCCCAGCCCCACCGTGACCGCGGTCAGATTCGGCGCCTCCTTCGTCAACGAGACGTTGCCGCCCTTGCTGAGGCTGACTGCCACGGTACTCCTCCAGACGTTTCACGAGCATCGGACGGCCCCAATATGCCATCCCGCCCTTTCAACGGAAACGGCGGGCGGTGGTGTTCCCATCGGGGACCGCGAGCCGCGAACCCACCGATCGGCGCGGGGAGGGCGTCGGACGGTTCCGGGACCGCGAGGGCACGGGCGCCCGGGACCGTGGGACACCCCGAAGCGGCGCCCGCCCCCCGCCGGGAGGGGCGGGGGG
>NZ_VKHT01000555.1 GCF_014141535.1 Streptomyces alkaliphilus
GGGATGATCCCCGCCCCCGATCTGATCGACGGCGTGCCGCAGGAGGGGTTCGAGAACGGCCAGCCCGTCCCGCACCCCTCCCGTGGAACCGGGCAGGTTCACGATCAGGGTACTCCCGGCGATTCCGGCGAGACCACGCGAGAGGGACGCGGTCGGGACCTTCGGGAGGCCGGCGGCACGAATCGCCTCGGCGATGCCCGGCACCTCGCGGTCGATGACCGCCCGTGTCGCCTCGGGAGTGCGGTCGGTGGGGGTCAGCCCGGTGCCACCGGTGGTGAGGACGACCGCGTACCCGGCCTCGACGGCCGCGCGCAGCGCCGCCTCCACCGGTTCACCGTCCGGCACCACCTGGGGGCCCTCGACGGCGAATCCCATTCGCTCCAGGGCCGCCACGATGATCGGCCCGCCGGTGTCGGCGTAGATGCCGGCGGCGGCGCGGTTGGAGGCGGTGACGGCGAGGGCGCGTGGAGGCGCGGCGGGGGGTGCGGCCCCGGCACGGGCGCCGATGCCCGGGGCGTTCGGGGCGTTCGGTCGGGGTGTTCCGTGCCCGCTCATCGGGGTCGCCCCCAGTCCCCGGAGGCCCCTCCGGTCTTCTCCTCGACCCGCACATCGCCGATCACGGCGGCCTTGTCCACGGCCTTGACCATGTCCACCACGGTCAGCGCGGCGGTGGTGACGGCGGTCAGGGCCTCCATCTCCACCCCCGTGCGGCCGGTGGTGCGGACCGTGGCGGTGATCTCCACCGCGTCGTCGGCCACGGTCAACTCCACGCTCACCCCGGAGATGTCCAGCGGGTGGCACAGCGGGATGAGGTCGGGGGTTCGTTTGGCGCCCATGATGCCCGCGACCCGGGCGACGGCGAGCACGTCGCCCTTGGGCAGACCGACGCCCCGCAACAGTTCCACCACGCGGGGGGAGACCAGAACCCGCCCCGTGGCCCGCGCCGTGCGGACGGTCACCTCCTTGGCGGAGACATCGACCATCCGGGCGGCGCCCGTCTCGTCCAGGTGGGTGAGGCCGCCGGGAGAATGCGCACTGCTCATGAGGCGCAACGGTACCGCCTGGCCGGGAGCCCGCCGGCGACGGCGCCCCGGGCGGACGGAGCCGTTCAGTGGTCGCGGTCCAACAGGACGACCTCCACCCCGGTGCCCGGCGCGACCTCGGTGACCTCCTCCGGAACCACGATCAGGCAGTCGGCCCGGGCCAGCGCGGCCACCAGATGGGACCCCGCTCCCCCGACCGGACTCACGGTGAGCCCGTCCCTGGCCGCGCTCACGGGTCCGCCCGGGAGGTCGCCCGTGGCCCCGCCGGAACCATCGGCACGGCCCGAGCCGCCGGCGGGACCGTCCGGGACAGGGGCCCCGCGCCCCGTGCCGGCCAATGCCCCGCGCAGGAACTGCCGCTTGCCCTTCGGTGACGTCAGCGGGGCTTCGGCGGCGAGCACGGCACGGGCCCGGGGCCGGTGGCGGTCGAGCCGACCGGCCAGCACCCGCATCGCCGGACGAACGAACAGTTCGAAGGAGACGTAGGCGCTCACCGGGTTCCCCGGCAACGCCAGCAGCGGCACCCGCTCCCCCGCCGCGCCCACCAGCACCCCGAAGCCCTGGGGCTTCCCCGGCTGCATGGCCAGCCGGTGGAACTCCACCGAGCCGGGCGGCGCCTCCGGCCCGCTCAACGCCGCCTTCACCACGTCGTAGGCCCCGACACTGACCCCACCGGTGGTGATGATCAGATCGGCGCGGCCCATCTGGTCGGTGAGGACCGCGCGCAGTTCCACCGGGTCGTCGACGACGGCCGCGACCCGGTAGGGCTCGCCACCGGCCTCGCGGACGGCGGCGGCGAGGGCGAACCCATTGCTGTCGTGGATCCGGCCGGGCGCCAGTGGTCGCCCGGGCGGCACCAGTTCGCTGCCGGTGGAGATCACCGCCACCCGGGGGCGGGGACGCACGGGCACCGAGGCCCGCCCGACGGCGGCGAGCAGGCCGATCCGGGGCGGGGTGAGCAGGGTGCCGGCGGCCAGGGCGAGGGCACCGGCGGCCACGTCGCCGCCGCGCCGCCGCACGTGCTGCCCCGGGGAGACCGGACGGTGCACGCGCACCTCACCACCGATGACCGGCCCGTGGCCGGCCATGGACTCGGCCGGGCCGCCCCCGGTTCCGCCGTCGGTCCACTCCACGGGCACCACTGCCTCGGCACCCGGCGGCAGCGGCGCGCCGGTCATGATCCGCACCGCCCTGCCCGGGCCGACGGTGGGGGCCGGGGTGTCGCCGCCCGCCGGGGCGTCCCCGATCACCTCCAGCACCGCCGGGTACCGCTCGTCGGCCCCCTCGAGATCCGCCACCCGCACGGCGTAGCCGTCCATGGAGCTGTTGTCGAAGGACGGCAGCGCCACGGGCACGGTGACGTCCTCGGTGAGGACGCAACCGTAGGCGTCGGACAGCGGCAGCTCGATCGGGTCCAGGGGACGGACCGTGGCCACGATCTCGGCCAGGTGCTCGTCGACCGACCGGATGTCAGCCAAGTTCGCGCATCTCCCCGTTGACGTACTTGGTCAGCCAGTCACGGAAGTCCGGCCCCAGGTCATCGCGCTCGCAGGCGAGGCGGACGATGGCCCGCAGATAGTCCGCCCGGTCACCGGTGTCGTAGCGGCGGCCCCGGAAGACCACACCGTGCACCGGTCCGCCGATGGACGGGTCGGCGGCCATGGTCTGCAGGGCGTCGGTGATCTGGATCTCGCCGCCGCGGCCGGGCGAGGTCTCGCGCAGCACGTCGAAGACGGCCGGGTCCAGGACGTAGCGACCGATGACGGCGTAGTTGCTGGGGGCCTCGGACGCGACCGGCTTCTCCACCAGGTCGGTGATGCGCTTGACGCCGTCCCCGTCGGTCTCCTCCACGGCGGCGCACCCGTAGAGGTGGATCTGGGTGGGGTCGACCTCCAGCAGGGCGACGACACTGCCCCCGTGCCGTTCGCGCACGTCCATCATCGTGGTCAGCAGCGGGTCGCGGGCGTCGATGAGGTCGTCGCCCAGCAGGACGGCGAAGGGCTGGTCCCCGACGTGCGGGGCGGCGCACAGGATGGCGTGTCCCAGGCCCTTGGGGTCGCCCTGGCGGACATAGTGCATGGTGGCCAGACCGGTGGACTGCTGAACGCGCGAGAGGCGGCTCTCGTCGCCCTTGGCGCGCAGCACCTCCTCCAACTCGTAGTTGCGGTCGAAGTGGTCCTCCAGCGGGCGCTTGTTGCGGCCGGTGACCATGAGCACATCGGTGAGGCCGGCCCGGGTGGCCTCCTCCACCACGTACTGGATCGCCGGCTGGTCGACGACCGGAAGCATCTCCTTGGGGGTCGCCTTGGTCGCCGGCAGGAAGCGGGTACCGAGGCCGGCCGCCGGGATGACCGCCTTGGTGAGGGAAGGGGTGGTCCGGGGACGTGGTGAGGTCATGGCGGTCACTTTAACCATTTGATCGGTTCGTCCGAGACCCTTTCCCCGGGTG
>NZ_VKHT01000556.1 GCF_014141535.1 Streptomyces alkaliphilus
CGGCATCCCCCCGGCGCGACCGCGCCCCGGCCCGCCGCCCCACCCGGGGCGGCGGGCCGGGGCCGTCGCCGGGTCGGCCGCACCGATGAGGGCCACGACCACCGGAGCGACCGCGGAGCGGCTCGGGGGACCGGGACGACCGCCGTGACCACAACGGTCACAACCGTCGCGGGAGGCACATCTTTTACACGTCTCGTCCTCTTCGCCGTGTGTGTTTCGTTATCGTCGGCCGTGCAACGAATCCACCGGGTCGTTGGTCTGATCGAGTGCCCATGTTCACGTTTCGGGGGGTACTCCATGCGCTCCGCGCACATCCGCAGGTCCGTCGTGGCGGTCGCCGCCGCCGCCCTGCTGCTCACGGCGTGCGGTTCGGGATCCGACACCGGCACCGAGCCCGTCGCCAACGAGGCCACGACCGAGGTCACGGCCGAGCCGGAGGAGCAGGAGGAGGAACCCGAGGAGGAACCGGAGGAGACGGACGGGGACGAGGAGGAGCCCGAGGAGCCCGAGGCGCCGGCCGAGGCGGTCGTGATGGGCCCGGGCGACAACTCCGAGCAGGTCCGCGAACTCCAGGCCCGGCTCGCCCAGGTGGGTCACTTCGTGGCCAAGCCCACCGGTTTCTACGGTGACATGACCGTCGGTTCGGTCGCCGCCTACCAGGAGGCGCACGAGGGGCTGGAGGTCTCCGGCACCGTGCACACCTCCACCTGGGAGCACCTGCGGGCCCGCACCACCGAGCCGACCCGGGACGAGCTGTTCCCGCGCGAGCAGGTGATGGGCTACGGGGACGACTCCGAGCAGGTCCGCGAACTCCAGGCCCGCCTGGGGCAGCTCGGCCTGTTCGACGAGAACCCCACCGGCTACTACGGCAACGTCACCGTGGAGAAGGTCAAGGCGTACCAGCGCTCCGCCGGCCTGGAGGTCAGCGGCACGGTGTACGACGACACCTGGTCCGCGCTGACCTCGGCCACCACCCAACCCGCCCGGGAGGAGATGTACGTGCCGGTCGAGGTGCCGGTGGTGGAGAAGGAGACCCCCGCCGGTCTGGACTCCCGCTGCATGACCGGCCGCGCGCTGTGCATCTCCAAAACCACGAACAAGCTGTCGTGGGTGGTGGACGGGACCGTGCGCACCACCCTGGACGTGCGGTTCGGCACCGAGGAGTACCCCACCCGCGAGGGGCAGTTCACCGTCTACTGGAAGAGCCGCGACCACCACTCGACGCTCTACGACTCCCCGATGCCGTTCGCGATGTTCTTCGACGGCGGCCAGGCGGTGCACTACTCGGAGAACTTCCGGCAGAACGGGTACACCGGCGGTTCCTACGGCTGTGTGAACGTGCGCGACCGGGACGCCATCGCCTCCCTCTTCGACCAGGTCCACGAGGGCGACAAGGTGGTCGTCCACTGGTGAGCCCCGCCACCCCGTGACCTCCCGCCGCCGGGGCCCCGCACGGATGTGCGGGGCCCCGGCGCGGGCGTGTTGACGCGTCACCGTCGGATTTCTCGTCGCCGGCCAGTGTCCTAACGGCCGGTCACTCGGTTAGACGAGTGTGGACACACGAACACCCCGCACCGCTCCGGGGGGGCACGGGCCCGGATTCCATGACGTCGCCGACGCGTTCCTGAACACGGCCAAGCCGTCCTGCGATCCCGCCCAGGTGATCGTCAACCACGCCAGTTTCCGGGTGCGGCTCGGGACGTCCGCCCCGGTGGGCGTCGAGCCACCGCCCCACCTCGCGGCCGAGGCGGTCGTGGTGGGGGCCGCCGGGACCGCCGGGGAGAGCGTCGCGGGGGCCGTCCCCGCGGCGTCCTCCACCGGGAAGGGCACCGTGATCCGTCCCGGCGGGCGCCGCCCGGTGATCCGGGTAGGTGACACCGGGGCCGCGGCCGCCGCCGCGGCCGGCCTGTGGCAATCGGCGCTCCGCCGACAGGTGGTGGCCGCCCCGGCCGGGGCACCGGCGGGCCCCGGCATGCCGTCCGGCCCGGCCGGCCCGGGGGAGGAGCCGGGCACGGCGCTCACCACCGTGCTGCCCCGGGTCACGGAGACCGGTACCGCCGTCATCGGCCCCCGCTCCGCGCCGGTCTCCGAGACCATGGTGCTGCCGCGACTGCCCGCCGTACCGCGCCGTCGGCCCCCGGCGGGCCCCGGGGGCCCGGTCGGCCCGGCCGACGGGCCGGGCCGGCCGCTCGCCTCGACACCGGTCGACGGGGTGGCGGTCGAAGCCCTCGAACCGCTGGTCGGCCCCGGCCGACACGACGCCCGGGAGCATGACGGCGGTCGCCCGGGCGCCCGGCCGGGCGTCGACGGCCGGCACGCCTACTACCCCGGCCGGGGCATGAACCTCGGCATCGTGCTGCTGCCGCTGCGCCTGCTGCTCGGCTTCATCATGATCTCCGGCGGCATGGGCAAGCTGACCGATCCGGTGTACTTCGACGGCGGCGAGCACGGCTCGATGGTCGCCTGGCTCTCCTCCCTCCAGCCCTGGGCCCCGGCCGCGCCGCTGCACGAGTGGGCGTTGGCCCACCCCGTGGGGGCGGGACTGACCGTCGCGTTCACCCAGATCGTGGTCGGGGTGCTGACCATCGCCGGCCTGTGGCAGCGCCTGGCGGCCGGCCTCGGGGCACTGCTGTCGATCGCGCTGCTCATCACCGTCAGTTGGCACTCGGGCCCGGCGGACACCCCCGACGTCATCCTGCTCGCGGCGTGGAGCCCCCTGATCATCGCGGGCGCGCCGGTCTACTCCCTGGACGCCCGGCTGGCGGGGGAGGCGTGGCGGACGCTGGGGCCGCACGTCCCGCTGCGGGAGCTGCGGGCCCGGGTGGTGCGCCGGGGCGTCCTGATCGCCTGCCTGCTGCTGGGCGTGACATTGGTCTTCGGGGCGATCCTGGGCGGCGCGGTCCGTTCCTCGGAGTTCTCCACGGTGCCCGGCCCGGGCGAGCCGCCCCGCAACCACCTGCCCGGTTCGCCGCTGCCACCCGGTCTGGGCGGGGGCGAGGCCGGTACCCCGGACATGGACGAGGAGGTCGGCCCGGCCGGGTCGGCGGAGAGGGTGATCGAGGGGCCGGCCGGGTCGGAGGCGGCCCCCGCGCCGGGGCCCGACACCTCCCGGCCCACCGCCGGTGCCACCGCGGGGCCGAGCGCCGGCGAGGAGCCCGGGGCGGCGGAGAGCGTTCCCGGCGGGGACCAGACGGTGCGGGTGCCGCCGCGGCAGTCCACCCCGGCCGCTCCCGAGCAGAGCCGCGAGAGCGGCACCCCGGCCCCGGCGCCGGGCGACGGGGGCGCCGTCGGTGGCACCGGCGGCGAGGAGCCGCCCGCCGAGAGCGGCCCGGCCCCCGCCCCGCCGTCGGAGGGGGGTGATCGGAGCAGCCTCGGCACCCTCGGTGGGCTGCTCGGTTAGGTGGCCTCCTTGGCGGCTGACCCGTCCCGCGCGGCGGGACGGACGGGCCCCGGTCCGGTGACGTGCGACGGCGCGTCCGGGCC
>NZ_VKHT01000557.1 GCF_014141535.1 Streptomyces alkaliphilus
GGCCGGCCCCGGTGGGGAGGCCCGTCCCCCTCTCCCGGGCCGGCCCGAACGGTTCGGAAGCGTTCCGAACCCGTTCGGGCCGGCCCGGGCCCGTCAGACCGGGCTGGGCTCGTCGGCCCGGGGATCGGCGTCGTCCCGCTCCGGCCGTCCGCCCGCGTCGCCGCGCGGGCCCCGGTCGCGCAGCCGCAGCCGGCGCCGGCCGCGCGCGGGCCGCTCCTCGTGCGCGGGCTCCTCGCCGGGCTCCCGGTCGTGCCCCGGCATCGGCGCGGTGACCTCGAGGTCCACCGGCGGTGGGGCGTCCGACGGGTGCAGGCGCCCCTCCATCATGGCGCCGAGCCCGAGGATGGCGCAGCGGCCCGGCGAGTCGGAGATCCGCACCGGCATCCCGGTGCTCTCCCGGATGGTGGCGTCCAGGCCGGGCAGTTCGGCGGCCCCACCGGTGAGCACGATGCCCCGGTCGGCGAGATCGGCGACCAGGTCCGGCGGGCAGCGGTGCAGCACCGAGCGGATGGCGTCCAGCAGCGAGGTCAGCGGGGTGCGGACGGCCAGCCGCAGGCTCTGGGGGTCGACGACCACCGTGCGGGCCATGCCGGTGGCCACGTCGCGACCGTGCACCTCGGCGCGGTCCCGGTCCGACTCGCACAGCGAGACGTGGAGCGGCCGGACCGCCTGGCTGGGCAGGAGCAGCTCGTGGTGGTTGCGCAGGTGCTGCACCAGCGCCCGGTCCACGGTGTCCCCGCCGACCGGCACGTTCTCCGCGGCGACGATCGCGCCGAGGGAGAGCACCGCGACCTGGGTGCGGGTCGCCCCGCACTGGATGATCATCGCGGCCTCGGGGCGCTCCACCGGCAGGCCGGCGCCGATCCCGGCGCTCAGGAGGCTGTCCACCAGTTCCACCCGGCGGGCACCGAGGCCGATCAGGGTCTCGTAGGCGGCACGGCGGGCCAGCGGGTCCGCGTCGTGCGGCACACAGGCGGCCACCCGCAGCATCGGCTTGCGGCGCAGGGCGCGGCGCAGCTTGCTGCCGACCATG
Organism: Streptomyces alkaliphilus; assembly: GCF_014141535.1. Taxonomy (GTDB): domain Bacteria; phylum Actinomycetota; class Actinomycetes; order Streptomycetales; family Streptomycetaceae; genus Streptomyces; species Streptomyces alkaliphilus. The sequence goes on from NZ_VKHT01000557.1 coordinate 1,034, forward strand.
GCGCGCAGCATCCGCTGCGCCATCTCGATGTCCACGACGGTGCCGCCGTTGATGGGCTTGACGACGCGGATGCTGGCCGGTGTGCGGCCGTGCATGCGCTCCGCGGGGGTGCCGACCGCGATGAGCGAACCGTTGCGGATGTTCACCGCGACAATCGAGGGCTCGTCGACGATCAGGCCGGTCTGACGCAGGTAGATGCGGGTGCGGGCGGCGCCGAGGTCGGCGGCCACCGTGCAACGACGAAGATGGTCCAGACTGGGGGTCATGTGATCATCGTGTGACGACGGTGCGTGACGCGCGCGTCGGACGGCGCGTTCGGGGGACGGCCCCGCCGGCCGCCCCCGAACATCCGCGCCGGCGGACCGTCAGCCGCTCCGGACACCCGCCTCCACCGGCTCACCGGCCGGGTTTGACGCCGTGTCGGACATGCCGTTCGCCCCCGCGGGGTCCTCGGCGAACTGCGTGCGGTGCAACTCCGCGTAACGACCGTCGCGTGCCAGCAGCTCCTCGTGGGTGCCCCGCTCCACGATCCGCCCCTCCTCCAGCACCAGGATGCGGTCGGCGGCGCGCACGGTGGACAGCCGGTGGGCGATGACCACCGAGGTGCGGCCGGCCAGCGCCTCGGTCAGCGCCTCCTGCACGGCGGCCTCCGAGGAGGCGTCCAGGTGCGCGGTCGCCTCGTCCAGGATCACCACCCGGGGGCGGGCCAGCAGCAGGCGCGCGATCGTCAGGCGCTGCCGCTCCCCGCCCGAGAGCCGGTAGCCGCGCTCCCCGACCACGGTGTCCAGTCCCTCGGGCAGGGAGGCGATCAGGCCGTCCAGGCGGGCGCGGCGCAGCGCGTCCCACAGCTCGTCCTCCCCGGCGTCCGGCCGGGCGAGCAGCAGGTTGGCGCGGATGGTGTCGTGGAAGAGATGCCCGTCCTGGGTGACCATGCCGACGGCCGAACGCAGCGAGTCGGTGGTCAGGTCCCGCACGTCCACCCCGCCGATCCGCACCTCGCCCCCGTCCGTGTCGTACAGGCGGGGCAGCAGCTGCGCGATCGTGGACTTGCCCGCCCCCGAGGAGCCGACCAGCGCGATCAACTCGCCCGGCTCGGCACGGAAGTCCACCCCGTGCAGCACCCGTTCGCCGCCGCGCGCGTCCAGCACCGCGACCTCCTCCAGCGAGGCCAGGGAGACCCGCTCGGGGGAGGGGTAGGCGAAGTCCACGTTCCGGAACTCCACCGACAGCGGGCCGTCGGGCACCGGTCGGGCGTCGGGGCGCTCTTGGATCAGCGGGGTGAGGTCCAGCACCTCGAAGACCCGCTGGAAGCTCACCAGGGCGCTCATCACCTCCACCCGCGCCCCGGCCAGGGCGGTCAGCGGCGCGTAGAGGCGGGTCAGCAGCAGCGCCAGGGAGACCACCGCGCCCGCCTCCAGGGTGCCGCCCAGGGCCATCGTTCCCCCCATCCCGTAGACCAGGGCCAGTGCCAGGGAGGAGACCAGGGTCAGCGCGGTCACGAAGGTCATCTGCAACATCGCGGTGCGGACCCCGATGTCCCGCACCCGCTCGGCCCGCTCGACGAAACCGGCGGACTCCTCGGCGGGGCGGCCGTACAGCTTGACCAGGGTGGCGCCGGGAGCGGAGAAGCGTTCGGTCATCCGGGTGTTCATCACCGAGTTGTGGTTGGCCGCCTCCCGGCTCAGCCGGGCCAACCGGGTGCCGATGCGGCGCGCGGGCAGGACGAACACCGGCAGCAGCACCAGGGCCAGGAGGGTGATCCGCCAGGAGAGGGTCAGCATCACCCCCAGCGCGAAGAGCAGGGTGACGGTGTTGCCCAGCACCCCGGAGAGGGTGTCGCTGAAGGCGCGTTGGGCGCCGATCACGTCGTTGTTGAGCCGGCTGACCAGGGCGCCGGTGCGGGTGCGGGTGAAGAACGCGACCGGCATCCGCTGCACGTGGTCGTGGACCGCCCGGCGCAGGTCCAGGATCAATCCCTCCCCGATGCGCGCCGACAGCCACCGGGCGAGCAGGTTGACGGCCGCCTCGGTGACGGCGATCAGGGCGATCAGGAGGGCGATGGTCACCACCGTGCCGGCCGGTCCCTGTTGGGTGATGACGGTGACCACCCGGCCGGCGAGGACCGGGGTGGCGACGGCGAGCAGCGCGCCGAGGACGCTCAGCACCAGGAAGACGGCCAGCTGCCGTCGGTGGGGGCGGGCGAAGCCGGCGATCCGGCGCAACGTCCGGCGGGAGAAGGGGCGTTGGTCGTCGGGGGCGTGCCGCTGGTTGTACAGGGCGTTCCAGGCGGCGATCTCCATGCTCATCCGGGGCTCCTACCGGTCCGGGGCGCGGCCCGGTGGGGGCCGCACGCGGGTGGGCGACTCCTCGGACGGTAGGACCTCCAGTGAACTCGAGGTCAAGGGCGCGAGCGGGAAGGGCCGCGCCGGGGCGCCCGCCCCGGCGC
>NZ_VKHT01000558.1 GCF_014141535.1 Streptomyces alkaliphilus
GGGCGGGGAGGTGATGGGGAGCATGTGCGTGATCGACGACCGCCCCCACGCCTGGAGCCCGGCCGAGTTGACCACCCTGGCGGCCATGGCCCGGGCGGCGGGCAACGAGATCAACCTGCGGACGGCCCTCGCCGTCACGCGGGAGGCCCTCCTCGGTGCCCGCGAGGCCCTGGAGACCTCCGAGACGTTGGCCCGAAGCCTCCAGGACAGCCTGCTGCCCCCGGTGGTGCAACAGGTTCCCGGCCTGGAAACCGCCGCCTCGTACCTGCCGGCGGCGGGCGGTACCACCGTGGTCGGTGACTTCTACGACCTCTTCCACGCCCGGGGGCCCTGGTGGTCAGCGGTCATGGGGGACGTGTGCGGCAAGGGAACCGAGGCCGCCAAGGTCACCGCGCTGGCCCGCTACACCCTGCGGGCCGAGGCCACCCGGGCCCTCTCACCCGCCGTGGTCTTCGACCGACTGAACGACGCGCTCCTCGCGCAACGCGGGGGCGAACGCTTCCTGACCGCCGTCCAGGCCACCTTCCGTACCACCGCGGGCGGGGTCGCGGGACGACTGTGCACGGCGGGACATCCCCCGGCCCTGATCCGTCGTGCCGACGGGCGGGTGCGGGAGGTCGGTCGGCACGGCAGCCTGCTGGGGGTCCTCTCCGAGGTGCGCCTCACCGATGTGCGTTTCCGGTTGGCCCCCGGTGACACACTGCTGCTCTACACCGACGGGGCCACCGAGGCCCGGGCCCGCCGCACCGGCGATTCCGACGCCCGGCCGTTGTTCGGCGAGGAGGCCCTGGCCGCCGCCCTGGCCGGTTGCGAGGGGCTGGACGCGGAGGGCACCGTTCGCCGACTCGGCGAGGTCATCGCCGAGCACAGCGGGGACTGGGCCGGCGACGACACCGCGCTGTTGGCCCTGCGGGTCCCGCCCCGACCGGCTCCGGCCGGCGTGGAGGACTTCGGGGCGGTGGACCGGGATCGATGAGGACCGTCCGCCCGGGGTTGCCCGAAGGGAGCCCGGGGCCGGCGGCCCGGTGCCCCGAGGCCGGCCGGGGAGCCCCCCGAACGGCCCGTCCGGTGGGTCGCGTCCTTCCGTGGATGACGGCCGGCCGGGCCGCATCGATCCCGCTCAGCCGGGTGCCGGACCCCGCCCGCCGCTCCCGGATCCACCGGTGTCCGGCCCGTCCGTGCGGGCGGCCTCCCGTCCGCACTTCTCGGCGGCCCGCACCACCATCTCCTCCGCGACCCGCAGCACCGCCAGCCGCCGCTCCTCGGAGCCGACCTCCTCGTCGAGGTGCTGGGCGATGGCGAACACCCCGGCGTGCATCGTGTAGAGCGCGGCGACGGCGCGCACCCGCTCCTCCAGCGGCGCCCCGGGCGGGCTGATCAACCGGGCGATCACCCGGGAGCGCTCCTTGAAGCGCTCGTGCAGGCTCAGGTCACGGATGACCGCCGCGTTCTCCTGCATGAAACGGAAGAGGTCGGAGGCGTCCTCCAGGGCCAGGCTGTAACGGCGCAGGATCTCCCGGGCCGTTTCCACCGTCCGGGGCTGTTCCCGCCCCCAGGCGATCAGCTCGTCGATCGGCCCGGTGAAGTCGTCGTGGATCGCGACGAGGATGTCCTCCTTGGTCTTGAAGTGGTAGTAGAGCGCGGCCTTGGTGACCCCGATCTCCTCGGCGATCTCGCGCAGCGAGGTCTTCTCGTATCCGTGGGCGGCGAACAATCGCAGGGCCACGTCCCGGATGCGCTGCCGGGTGTCGCCCCGGCGCACCCGCGTGCTCCCCGTATCCGTCATGTCCGGCCACTCCCCATCGCTTACTTGACGCCCGGCTAGTTGCAGGCGTATCTTCCCCAGTGTAACGAACTAGCCGGTCGGCAAGTAAGTGGGGTGGCCGACCATCCGGGGAGAGCATGAGCCAGATCACCGAACCCGAAACGGTCCCGTCCGGCAAGCGGCCGCGTGGCGTGCGCGTCGTGCTGTTCGCGCTGATGATCGGTGTCCTGCTCGCGATGCTCGACAACATGATCATCGCCACGGCGATGCCGACCATCGTCGGTGAGTTGGGCGGCCTCGCCCACCTCTCCTGGGTCGTGACCGCCTACACCCTGGCCACCGCCGCCTCCACCCCCATCTGGGGCAAGCTCGGCGACCTCTACGGCCGCAAGGGCATCCACCTGACCTCCATCGGCATCTTCCTGGTCGGCTCCGCCGCCTCCGGCCTCGCCCAGACCATGGGCCAGCTGATCGGCTTCCGTGCCCTGCAGGGCCTGGGCGCCGGCGGACTGCTGGTCGGCACCATGGCGATCATCGGCGAGCTGATACCCCCGCGCGAGCGCGGTCGCTACCAGGGCCTGTTCGCGAGCGTCATGGCCGTCGCCATGATCGGCGGCCCGCTGCTCGGCGGCGCCCTCACCGACCACCTCGGCTGGCGCTGGGCCTTCTACATCAACCTCCCCCTCGGCGCCGTCGCGCTGATCATGATCGGGCTCGTGCTGCACCTGCCGCGCCGCCGCTCCCGGGCGCGCATCGACTGGCCCGGAGCCGCCCTGCTGGTCACCGGTATCACCTCCCTGGTCCTCCTCACCACCTGGGGCGGCGGCGAGTACGCCTGGACCTCTCCGATGATCATCGGCCTCGGCGCGCTCGGGGTGGTGACGATGGTCGTGTTCGTCCTCGTCGAGCGCCGCGTCTCCGAACCGCTGCTGCCGCTGTGGCTCTTCCACAACGTCAACTTCTCCCTGATCACCGCGATCGGCTTCCTGCTCGGTTTCGTGATGTTCGGCTCCATGGTCTTCCTGCCGCTGTACCAGCAGAGCGTCCAGGGCGCCTCGGCGACCGACTCCGGCCTGCTCCTGCTGCCGATGCTGCTGTCGATGATGGTGGTCTCCATACTGGTGGGCCGCACCATCACCCGCACCGGCCGCTACCGGGCCTTCCCGATCATCGGTGCCGGCCTCGTCACCACCGGGCTCTTCCTGCTCTCCACCATGGACGCCGACACCACCACACCGGTCTCCGGCGTCTTCATGGCAATCCTCGGCGCCGGCATGGGCTTCCTCATGCAGCTGACCCTGCTGCTCGCGCAGAACAGCGTGGACATCCCCCACATGGGGGTGGCCTCCTCCACGGCGACCCTCTCCCGCACCCTCGGCGGTTCCTTCGGTGTCGCGATCCTCGGCGCCTTCTTCACCGCCCGGGTCACCGGCGTACTCGGCGACGCCGCCGGTGGCGCCACGATCGAGATCTCCGAGACCGGGGCCCAGCTCGACGCCGCCTCCCTGGAAGCCCTTCCCGAGGCCGCCCGTCGGGCCTACGAGGAGGCCGTCTCCGCCGGTACCCACATGGTCTTCCTGGTCGCCGCGATCCTGTCGATCATCGCCTTCGCGCTCTCCTGGTTCATCCGTGAGGTGCCGCTGCGCGGTGGCGGGACCCCCGCAGCCAGGGGCCCGGCCCCCGACACCGCCACCGGTGCCCCCGTCGTGCC
>NZ_VKHT01000559.1 GCF_014141535.1 Streptomyces alkaliphilus
AGGCGTTCCAGCCGGGTGACGGTGTCCTCGACGACTCGACCGCCGTAGCCGGTGACCTCCTTGCGTCCGATGGCGAGGAGCTGCCCCGGTGGGGTGCCCTCGTGGCCGAGGTAGTTGTGCACGCCGTCGGCCGGGGCGTTGCGCGGGGAGCCGGCGTCGACGACGAGGACCGAGCGGCGGGCCCGGACCAGCGCGGTGGCGCCCGCCAGCCCCGCGGGGCCGCCGCCGATCACCACCACCTCGTGGTGGTGGGAGACGGCGTCGCCGGTGGGGCGGGGTGAAGGGTTCGGGGTGGTCATGGGCGGTACCTCCGTTCGGTTCCGAGACTGCTACCCGGGAGAGCCGTCGACAAGTTTTCTTGCCGTTTCGGCAAAGCGGAGGGAGGATCTGGGCATGACGACCGAGGATCTCGACCCGATACTGACCGCCGTGGGCCCGAGACTGCGGGCGTTGCGCCGGGAGCGCGGCACCACCCTGTCCGACCTCTCCGAGACCACCGGGATCTCGGTCAGCACGCTGTCCCGTCTGGAATCCGGGCAGCGCAGGCCCACCCTGGAACTGCTGTTGCCGCTGGCCCGGGCGCACGGGGTGCGGCTCGACGAGTTGGTGGGGTCCACACCCCCCGGTGACCCCCGGGTACGGACCCGGCCGATCGTGCGGCACGGCATCACCTTCGTGCCGCTGAGCCGGGAGCCCGGCGGGGTACAGGCGTACAAGATGATCATGCCGCCGGCTGCCGATCCGGAGACGGCGATGCCGCCGGACCAGCGGGCGCACGAGGGCTACGAGTGGATGTACATCCTCTCCGGTCGGCTGCGTCTGTTGCTGGGCGAGCACGACCTGATCCTCGGGCGGGGCGAGGTGGTGGAGTTCGACACCCGCACCCCGCACTCCTGGTGCAACGCGGGGAAGGTTCCGGTGGAGGTGCTGAGCCTGTTCGGTTCGCAGGGCGAGCGGATGCACGTCCGCGCCCGTCCGAAGCACTCCTGACCCGCCCCCGGGTCCGGCCCGAGGCGTTCGGGGCCCGGGGCGCGCGGCCGAAAAGCGCCCCCGCGCCGGGGAAGGACGTCCGGGGCGGGTCCTCCTCCGGTGCGCCGTCGGCGGAAAACGGGGACAGCCGGGGCGGACGGGCGTAGCGTCGCCCCCATGGAGACCGTCGTGCTCGCGCCGAACCTCTACCAACTGCGGATGGAGGGCGGGCACGTGTACCTGTGGCGGGATCCGGGCTCACTGACGCTGATCGACACCGGCCCGCCCGGCTCCGGGGAACCGATCATCGACGCCATCGAACGCCTCGGCTAGGATCCGGGGGAACTGCGCACCGTGGTCCTGACCCACTTCCACGCCGACCACGCGGGCGGGGCCGCCGACCTCGCCCATCGGGACGGGGTGACGGTGGTGGCGCACCGGCTGGAGGCCCCCGTCATCCGGGGCGAGGCGACCGGCCCGGCACCGGACCCGGCCGGGGCCCCGCGGTGGGAGCGGGACCTGTACGACGAGGTGCCGCACCCGCCCCCGGCCGCGCCCGCGCCCGTGCACCGGGAGGTGGCGGACGGCGACGAACTGGACATCGCGGGCGGGGCCGTGGTGGTGGCGGTGCCCGGCCACACCGACGGCAGCATCGCTCTCCACCTGCCGGGCCCCGGCGTGCTCTTCACCGGCGACGCGGCGGCCGGGGCGCACGGCGGGGTGATCCCCGGCGTGTTCCACGCCGACCGGGCCCGGGCGGCGCAGTCCTTCCGACGGTTGGCGGGCCTGGAGGTGGAGACGGTCTGCTTCGGCCACGGGGATCCGCTGCTCGGCGGCGCCGGCGTCGCCCTGCGGCGGGCCGCCGCAGCCCTCGACTGACGCCGGTCGGCGACAGGGCGGCGGTCGGCCGTGCCCGGGCCCGGGGGTGCGGGAGGAACGGTTACGGTCGGGACGGCCCACGCCCGGACCCGCACGCCGGGCACCCCCGGTGGCTCCCCGGAGCCCGTCCCCGAAGGAGAACACCGCCGTGTCGCAGTCCCCCGCGGAGTGGATGGAGCGCCGGCAGGTGCCCTGCTGTGTGGGGGCGATCGCCGTCGGCGTCCTGTGCGGGCTGCTCGCCCCCGGGGTCGGCGGTGCCATGGAGGCGGTGGTCGCGCCGGTGCTCGGGGCCCTGCTGTACGCCACCTTCCTCCAGGTGCCGATCGCGGAGTTGGGGCGTTCGTTGCGGGCGGGGCGCTTCCTGCTCGCGGTGCTGGTGGTGAACTTCCTCGTGGTGCCGCCGGTGGTGGCCGCGATGTTCCCGTTGATGCCCGGCGATCCGGCGTTGCGGCTGGGCGTGTTGCTGGTGCTGCTCGCTCCCTGCGTGGACTACGTGATCGTCTTCAGCCGGTTGGCCGGCGGGAGCGCGGACCGGCTGCTCGCCGCCACCCCGCTGTTGTTGCTCGCGCAGATGGCGCTGCTGCCGCCGTTCCTGGCGCTCTTCCTCGGCCCCGAACCGGCCGAGGTGATCGAGCCCGGGCCCTTCGTGCACGCCTTCCTGTGGCTGATCGCGCTGCCGTTGACGCTGGCGTGGCTCACCCAGGCGGCGGCCCGTCGGTTCCGGGCCGGGCGGCTGGTAGCGGAGGGGACGGGGGCGGCGATGGTGCCACTGATGGCTGCGGTCCTGCTCACGGTGGTCGCCTCGCAATTGCCGAAGCTCGACGGCCGGCTCGGCGAGGTGGTGCCGACGGTGCCGTTCTTCGTCGTGTTCCTCGTGGTGATGGCGTGGGCCGGTCGGGCGGTGGCCCGGGGGTTCCGGCTGCCGCCGGCGGAGGGCCGGGCGGTGATCTTCACCGGCGCCACCCGCAACGGATTGGTGCTGCTGCCCCTGGCGCTGGCCCTGCCGGACGAGCGGGGGGCGGTCGCGCCGGTGGTGATGGTGACGCAGACCCTGGTGGAGGTGGTGGGCATGGTGGTCCTCGTGCGGGTGGTGCCCCGGCTGCTGCCCGCCTCCGCCGACCGCTCCGGCGGCGCCCGCGACTGAAGCGGTGGATGCGACTCCGATTCCCCTTTTCTCCTTGCGGATGCGGTAGGGAACGACATAGCGTGCCGCACATGCGCACCTACACCATCGGACGGGCCGCCGCGCTGCTCGGGGTCAGCCCGGACACCGTGCGGCGCTGGGCCGACGCGGGGCGGCTGACCACCCGGCGGGACGACCACGGCCGGCGGGTGGTGGAGGGGCCGGTGCTGGCCGCCTTCTGCGTCGACCTCGCCCGGGGTGACGGTGACGGCGAGGGTACGGAGGACGAACCGGCCCGGACCTCGGCCCGCAACGCCTTCCCGGGCATCGTCACCGCGATCACCCTCGGGGACGTGGTGGCGCAGGTGGAGATCCAGGCCGGGCCGCACCGTCTGGTGTCCCTGGTGACCCGGGAGGCGGTGGAGGAGTTGGGGTTGGAGGTCGGCGCCGAGGCCACCGCCCGGGTCAAGGCCACCAACGTGCACATCGACCGCCCCTGACC
>NZ_VKHT01000056.1 GCF_014141535.1 Streptomyces alkaliphilus
GATTATGAGTCCGTTGCTCTAACCAGCTGAGCTACCGCCCCGTCACCGGTGCGTCGCGCACGTGTGCGCGTCGTCTGCCGCAGCATAGCTGCTCATACGATCTGCCGCCCGGGCCGGGGCGGTTCACACACCGTTCCGGACGCCCGTCCCCCCGGGTCGGTTCCATCGGTTTCCCCCAAACCACCCGTACGGGGGATACGAACGCAGAGCCGGGGCGGGAGAGCCGGAGTGGGCGAGACGGGTGAACCGGAAGCGGCGGGGGAGCCGAACGGCGCGGAGGGGCAATCGGGCCCGGAACCACGAAGAGCACGAGCCGAAGGGTCAAGTGCCCTCCGGCTCGCGCGTGGTGAAGCTCCCCCGACTGGACTCGAACCAGTAACCTGCCGGTTAACAGCCGGCTGCTCTGCCAATTGAGCTACGGAGGAATGCTCCGCTCGGGTTCGCCATCCCGTCCCGGGGGGCGGTCCCTCGCTGCGAGCAATACATTAGCGCATGGACGGGGGTGCTCCGAAATCCGTATCCGGGGTACGCGCTACCGCGTCGCTCGGAGTCGAGCAGCCGCCCCGCCCGGGGCGGGGTGAATCGAGGCAGGGAAGGAACGCAGTCGATGCGGAAGCTCACGTTCATCGCCGGTGCCGCCGTGGGGTACGTCCTCGGGGCGAGGGCCGGTCGTCAGCGCTACGAGCAGATCGCCGAGGCCGCCCGGCGTGTGCAGCGCAACCCGACGGTCCGCAACGGATTGGACACCGCCGCGCAGGCCGGTCGCCAGGCCGCCTCGCGCACCGCCGGGGTCATCGCCGATCGGGCCGGGGACCGACTGCCGGAGTCGGTCACGGACCGTCTGCGCTCCGTGCGGGGCCGGGAGGTCCCGCTGGACGACGACTGGGGCAGCAGCCGCTGACCGACCCGGCGTTGCCGGCGCCGTCACCCCCGGATAGCGTGTGTTCGACATCCCGGCGAACAGTCGGGATGTCGAACACCGGGATCCGGTGCCCCGGGCGCCGGCGGGGAGGCGGAACCGATGGGACGACGGGTGCCGGCGGTCAGCCGCGCGCTGGACATCCTCGAGCTTTTCCTGGAGGGCGACGGCACGCTCTCCGCGCCCGAGATCACCCGACGCCTCCAGCTGCCGCGGACCACCGTCCACGAGCTGGTCACCACCCTGGCCGCCCGCGGCTACCTGACCCCCCTGCCCGAGCAGCCGGGCCGCTACCGCCCCGGCGTGCGGCTCTACCAGCTCGGCAGCCGCTACGCGGAGCAGCTGGACCTCGCCACCGAGGGCGACCGGGTCGCCCGCGAGGTGGCCGGACGCTGTGGGGAGACGGTGCACGTCGCGATCCTGGAGGACACCGACGTCATCTACATCGCCAAGGTCGACAGCAGCCACGCCGTGCGCATGGTCTCGGCGGCCGGCCGTCGACTGCCCGCCCACTGCACGGCGGTGGGCAAGATGCTGCTCGCCTCGCTGCCCCCCGCCGAGTTGGAGACCCGACTGTCCCCCGCCGGCCCGTTGGCGGCCATGACGCCGAACTCGATCACCTCCGTCCCCGGGCTCCGCACCGAACTGGAACGCGTCCGCGAGCGCGGCACGGCGGTGGAGCACCGCGAGTCCAACCCCGACGTCTCCTGCGTGGCCGCCCCGGTGCGGGACCGCTCGGGACGGGTGGTCGCGGCGCTGAGCGTGTCGGTGCCGATGATCCGCTGGAGCGAGGAGCGGGAGGCCGAACTGACCGAACTCACCGCCGGGGGCGCCGGGGAGCTGTCGGCCCGATTGGGGTACCGCCCCCGGCGTTGAGGGGCTCACGCGATCGCCGACCCCGCCGGGCGGTGAGGGGACCGGAACGAACACCCGGGGAAGACCCCCGTGGACGAAGGAGGCGGAGGACGTGCGCGTCGAAGCGGCGGTGCGGGCAGGGGCCGAACTGGGCGAGGGACCCACCTGGGACCCCGACGGTGAGCGGCTGATCTGGGTGGACATCCTCGGCGGCCGGGTTCACGGCTACCGCCCCGGCGACGGCCGGCGTTCGGTACGGGTGGTGGAGCAGCACGTGGGTGCGGCGAAGCCGAGGGCCGGGGGCGGGCTGGTGCTCAACCTCCGCGACGGCGTCTTCGCCCTCGACGACGGGCCGGACCGCGGTGACCTGCGTCCCCTCCACCACGACCCGGTTCCCGGCCGGCGCGGCAACGACGCGGCCGTGGCCCCGGACGGTTCGCTGTGGGCCGGCACGATGCGCTACGACGAGGGGGAGGGCGGGGGGACCCTGGTCCGGGTCGCGCCGGACGGTTCCTCGCGCACCGTCCTGTCCCGGGTCACGGTCAGCAACGGGCTGGGATGGAGCCCGGAGGGTGACCGCATGTACTACATCGACACACCCACCCGTCGGGTGGACGTCTTCGACTTCACCCCCGACGGGGATGTGCGCGACCGTCGTCCCCTGGTGCACACCGGAGAGCGGGACGGTTTCCCCGACGGCATGACGGTGGACGCCGACGGGTGCCTGTGGGTCGCCTTCTGGGAGGGGGGCGCCGTACGCCGCTACACCCCGGAGGGACGACTCGACCGGACCCTGCGGATGCCGGTCTCCAGGCCCACCGCCTGCGCCTTCGGCGGCCCCGGGTTGCGCGACCTCTACGTCACCTGCGCCCGGGTCGGTCTCGGCCCGCACGACGAACCCCTGGCCGGTTCGCTGTTGGTGATCCCGGACATCGGGCAGGGCCTGCCGCAGCCCGCTTTCGCCGGTTGAGACCGGCCCCGCTTTCGCCGGTTGAGACCGGCCCCGCTTTCGCCGGTTGAGACCGGCGGAGTTCGGGCCGGTCCGCCCCGTGGCGGGTCGGCCCGAACGCGGCGGGGAGCGCCCGGCGCGGGCGTCAGGAGGGACCGGGGCGCGGGGGCACCATGCGTCGCAGCAGATCCCGCAGCACGGCCCGCTCCGGGCGGCTGAGCGAGGCCAACGGCGCGGCGGCGAAGCCCATGGAGGCCCGCAGCTCCTCGTTGACCCGCAGCCCCTCCCCGGTGGCCGCGGCGATCTTCACCCGCCGGTCCGAGGGATCGGCCCGGCGCTCCACCAGGCCCCGGTTCTCCAACCGGTCCACGATCCCGGTCACGTTGGACGGCTCGCAGCCCAAGCGGTGGGCCAGCCTGCGCATCGGGGTGGGGGAGACCGCCAGGAGCGCCAACAGGCGGGCCTGCGCCCCGGTGAGGCCGTGCCGACCCGCCGCCTCCTCGTACTCCTCGTGGAAACGGACGACGACCTGTCCGATGAGTTCGATGACCTCCAGGGTCACCGAGTCGTGGGGAGCGGCACCTGAACTCACCCGTTCAGGCTACCCGGAGAGCGGGTTCCACCGTCGCCGGTGCCCTCGGCGGCGGTGGAACCCCCGCCGTCCCCGTCCCGGCCGGAGCCCGTCTCGTGGGCGCCGGCCGGATCGGGGTGGGGTCCCAGCTCGTCGGGGTCGGTGGCCGCCACCCGGGGCACTCCCGAACGGTGGGCCGCCCGCCCGGCGGCGTAGCCGGCCAGCGGGGCGGTGAAGAGTTGCAGCAGCACCGCCAGCAGCAGGGTGGCGACGGTCAGCGGCTGCGGGTTCCAGAACATCACCCCCAGCAGCACGCACACCACCCCCAGCGCGGCGGCCTTGGCCACCGCGTTGATCCGCAGGTAGGCGTCCCGGAGCCGGATCAGCCCGATGGTGCCCACCGCGATGAGGAAGACCCCCAGGCCGACCAGGGCCCGGGCGATGATGTCGAAGGCGTCCCACGCGCCGGGGCCGGTCATCGTGCCCCCCGTTCCACCCGACGGGCCAGCGCCACGGTGCTGAGGAAGCCCACCAGGGTGGCGACCAGCACCAGGTCCAGCATGGCGGGCGCCTGCGCCCGCACCGCCAGCAACGCCACGGCGGCGACGAAGACGACGAACCCGAAGTCCACCGCGATCACCCGGTCGGCGTCGGTGGGGCCGAGCACGATCCGCACGACGGCCACGATCAGCGAGAGCGCGAGCACCAGCAGTGCGGCGTCCAACACGGTCACGGTGTGTCCCCCTTTCCGCTTTCCCGGGCTCCGCCGGGACGGTCCGCGTCCCCGGTCCCGTTCCCCCGGGGCGACGGGGGAACGGGCGGAAGCGGCTCGTCCACCGGGCGCCAGGCGGTCAGCATCCGGGTCTCCAACTCCCACAGGTCGTGGCGGAACTCCTCCGCCGAGTGGGTGTGGGTGCCGTGCACCCACAGCGTCGGCGGGTCCCGCCGGACCTCCAGGGTGAGGGTGCCGGGGGTGAGGTTGATCAGACTGGAGAAGGTCGCGATCTCCGCCCGGCTGCGACAGCGCAGCGGCAACTCGACGATGCCCGGCGAGGTCCGGTCGCGCGGGGTCAGGATCTCCACCGTGATCGCCACGTTGGACTGCACGAAACGCAGCGCGAACAGCCACACGAAGGAGATCGCGCGGCCGACCCGCAGGGCGATCCTGCGCGGGGTCGGGGTGCCGCTACCGGTACCCGCCCCGGAGTCGGCCCGCGGGCCGGTGTCGGGGGTCCTCTGGTCGGGCCCCTCGGGAGTCGTGGGAGTCATGGGGTGCGCACCGCCTCCACCCAGGTCGAGGTGTCCAGGAGGCCCTCCGCCGCGGTCTGGGAGAGCACCAGCAGCGGTTCGGCGCCGAGGCCCAGCAGCACCGAGAACGAGGCCAGGACGACCGCCGGCCAGACCAGGCCGGGGCCGGCCCGGCGCTCGGGCCGGGCGGGACCGCAGTCCGCCGGAACCGGCGGGGCCCCGCTGCCCGCGAAGACACCGGTCCAGATCTTCAGCATGGACAGCAGGGTCAACAGACTGACCGCCACCGCCAGGGTCACCGCGAGCCAGGCGTCGTCCAGCGCGGCGGCCCGCAGCAGGGTCAGCTTCGCGACGAAGCCGGAGAACGGCGGCAGACCGGCGAGCGAGAAGGCCGCGACCACGAAGGCCAGGGCGAGCAGCGGCTCGCGCCGGGCCAATCGGCCGCCGTCCAGTCGGCCGTCCCCGCGCACCGCCTCCACACTCCCCGCGCACACCAGCAGCGCGGCCTTCACCAGCACGTACTGCACGAGGTAGAAGACGGTGGCGGTCAGTCCGGCACCGGTGAACAGCGCCAGACCCAGCAGGATGTAGCCGATCTGACTGACCATGTGGAAGGTGAGGATCGACCGCATGGTGTGCTCGCCCACAGCCCCCAGCACGCCGACCACCATGGTCAACAGGGCGGCGGCCATCACCAGCCACAGCCATTGGGGATCGCCGCCGTACAGGACGGCGTACAGCCGGATGATGACGTAGACGCCGACTTTGGTGAGCAGGCCGGAGAACAGGGCGGTGACCGCCGGTCCGGCGGCCGGGTAGGTGCGCGGCAGCCAGCCGTGCAGCGGCACCACGGCCGCCTTGGTGGCCATCGCGAGCATCAGGATCCCGCCCGCGACCGCGACCTCCGGGATCTCCCGGGCGGCATTGGCCAGGGAGGCGAGGTTCAGGGTGCCCGTGATGCCGTACAGCACCGCCAGACCGCCCAGGAAGAGCGTGGAGGCCAACAGGTTGACGACCAGGTAGAGCCGGCCGGCGGAGACCCGCGCCCGGCCCCCGGTCAGGGTGAGCAGGGCGTAGGACGGGGCGAGCATGACCTCGATGAGGACGAACAGGTTGAACAGGTCGGCCGTCAGCAGGGCGCCGTAGACGCCGGCGGACATCAGCAGGGTCAACGGCGCGAACAGCGGATGGCGGTCGTCACCGGTGGCGGCGGCGAAGACCAGGCAGACCACCACCAACAGCGAGGTGGTGCACAGCATGAGGGCGCCGAAGGTGTCAGCGGCGAAGACGATGGCCACGCCGGGCAGCCAGCCGCCCATCTCCTTGGTGAGCACCGAGCCGTCGGCGGTGCGGTGCAACAGCACCGCGCCGAGCGCCAGGACGGCGAGGTTGGCGGCGATGACGGTGGCGCGGGTGAGCGCGCGTCGCCTGCCGGTCAGGATCGCCGAACCGGCGGCCAGCAGGGGGACCGCGACGGGCAGGGCGAGGGAGGTCGCGATCATCGGCCTCCCCTTCCGTTGGTCTCGTTCGTCCCGTCGTCCCCGCCGGTGTCGGCGGTCCCGGAGTTCCCGACCGCCCCGGTGCCGCGGCCCGGGCCGGAGACGGGTTCCTCCGGGTCCGGCCCACCGGGGGGGCCCTTCGGTTCCCGGGCCGGTCCCGCCGTCGCCCCCGGGAGGTCGTCCTCCCCGGGCCGGGACTCCTCCCCGAGCACCCGTGCCCGGGCGTCGGCCTCCGCCTCGGCCAGGGACTCCGGATCGCTCTCGGAGGTGGGCGGGGTGCCCGCGGCCGCGTCCCGGGCGTCGGCCCGGGCGGAGGGCGCCGCCCGCGGGGAGCCGGCGTCGGCGGCCTCGTCCGGTTCCGCCGGAGGCGAGGGCGCCCCGTCCGCCCGCAGGAGCGCGAGCAGGTAGATGGTGATGCCGAAGGTGATGACGATCGCGGTGAGTACGAACGCCTGGGGCAGGGGGTCGGCGGCCTCCCCCGGGGAGGTCTGGCCGATCAGCGGCACACCGCGCCGGTCCATCCCACCGGCGGCCACGAAGAGGATGTTCACGGCGTGGCCCAGCAGGACGAAACCGAGTACCACGCGCAGCAGTTCGCGTTGCAGGATCAGGTAGACGCCGCCGGTCACCAGGATGCCGACGGCCAGTGCTGCGGTCATCGACGGGCCTCCCCCGGGGACTCGACGGTTTCATCTGCGGGCGCGGTGGTTCCCGACGCGGTGGTCTCCCGCGCCTTCCCGTCCCCGTCGGGGGGCACCGCTGCTCCCCGGGCCCCGGAGGGCCCGGGGGAGGGGTGACCCGACCCGTCGTGCCCGCCGGAGGGGTCGAACCCGCCCGGCAGTCCGTCGCCGAGGCGGTCCACCGCCGCCAGCACCAGGCCGAGGACGAAGAGGTAGATGCCCAGGTCGAAGAGGAGGGAGGAGGTCAGCGGCAGATACCCGATGACCGGTAGGTCCAGCGAGCCGCGCAGCGGGGTGAAGAACGCCTCCCCGACGAGGTGGGCGGTCAGCGCCGTGCCGATGCTCAGGATCAGGCCGCCGGCCGTGAGCGGGCCGGGCCGCAGCAGTCGCGACCCCCGGCCGGGCACGCGGCCCGAGGCCAGGTAACCGAAGGCGATCGCGGTCCCCGCCACCAGGGCGGCGATGAAGCCGCCACCGGGCTGGTAGTGGCCGCGCAGGAAGAGGTAGGCGGAGAGCGCCAACATCACGGGGGCGAGCATCCGGAAGGCCACCCGCATCACCAGGGCGTCCGCCGGCGGGGCCGTCCGCCCGGCCTCCGGCACGCTGCGCGAGCCGAGCAGCATCAACAGACCGAGCGTCACCGCGCCCAGGACGGCGGCCTCGCCGAGGGTGTCCAGCCCGCGGAAGTCCACCAGGATGGTGTTGACGACGTTGCGGCCTCCCGTTTCCGGTTCGGCCCGGCGCAGGAAGTAGTCCCCCACCGGGGAGATGTCCCGGGCGCCGGTGAAGAGCAGCGTGGCGCCGGCGGCGGCCAGGCCGGCGAGCACCGCCACCGCGGCCGATCCCACCGCGCGACGGGGGCGCGGGCGTCGGAACCGGGCGGGCAGGCGGGTGAGCACCAGCACCGCCACCACGGCCGTGAGCACCTCGACCAGCAGCAGCGTCATCGCCACGTCGGGGGCCCCCGCCAACAGGAACCACAGCGCGACGACCAGACCGGCGGTGCCCAGCAGCGCCAGCGCGGTGAGTGCGGAGCCGGTCATCACGCAGCCGAGCACCACGATCACCAGCAGCACCAGGATCGGCCAGTCGGGGGCGGCGGAGTGGTCGCCCACCAGCCCGGGCAGCGGACCGTTGTCCAGGGCGAGGGCCGCGGCGGTGCCCAGGGCGATGAGGCCCAGGACGGGACGGACCAGGATCGAGGCCGGGGAACCGGTCCGGTCCGGTCGGCCGACCAGCGCGCCGAACCGCAGCAGTCCCTCGTAGCCGCGCTCGAAGAGGTTCCCGGCGACGGGGATGCGCAGCAGCACGCGTTCCACCCGGGCCCGGGCGAGGAAGAGCCCCAGGCCGATCGCGATGGTGATCGCCGTCATCGCCAACTCGGGTGACAGGCCGTGCCAGAAGTAGAAGGAGACCTCGCCGGCGGTCGGGTACACATCGACCAGGGCCCAACCGACGATGGGGTCCAACAGACCGACGGCGGGGCCCAGCACCAGGCCCAGCAGGGCGGCGAAGGCGGCCGGGGCCAGGAAGGCGCGGGCCGGTTCGTACAGTTCGGTCTGCACGGTCGGGCCGCCGAAGGCGCCGTAGAAGATGCGCAGACCGTAGGCGAAGGTCAGCGCGGAGGCGATCACGGCGACCGCGCCGGCCGCCGGTCCGGCCCAGGGGGTGACGTCGGCGTCGAGGAAGCCCTGGAAGAGGTACTCCTTGCTGACGAAGCCCAGCAGCGGTGGCACACCGGCCATGGACAGGCCGGCGAGGCCGGTCATCGCCGCCGTCACCGGCATCACCCGGCGCAGACCGGAGAGTTCGCGGATGTCCCGGCTGCCCGCCTCGTGGTCGATGATGCCCACGAGCATGAACAGGGTGGCCTTGAACAGCGCGTGGGCCAGGGTGTGGAGTATGGCCGCGGAGAGTGCGGTGGGGGTGCCCACCCCGATCGCGGCGGTGAGCAGACCGAGCTGACTGACCGTCGAGTAGGCCAGCAGCCGTTTGAGGTCGTGCTGACGCAGTGCCCACGCGGCCCCGAAGACCGCCGAGGCCAGACCGATGATCAGCAGCGCGGCGGACCAGGCGGCCTCCCCGGCGAAGAGCCCCGAGAAGCGCATCAGGAGGTAGATGCCCGCCTTGACCATCGTGGCGGCGTGCAGGTACGCGCTGACGGGGGTGATCGCGGCCATGGCGCCGGGCAGCCAGCTGTGCGCGGGCACCAGGGCCGATTTGGTGACGGCGGCGACGATGATCAGCGCCCCGATGGCGGGGGCCAGGGGGGAGGCCAGGACCGTCTCGGGCTCGGCGAGGATCACGGTCAGGTCGGTGGTGCCGGCCGCGACCGCCAGCAGCACCATGCCGGCGAGCAGTGCCAGCCCGCCCGAGGCGGTGACCAGGAACGCCTTTCGGGCGGCGCGCACGGCGTGCGGCCCCGCGTCACCGATGAGGAAGTACGAACAGATGGTCGTCAGCTCCCAGAAGACGACCAGGAGGATGATGTCGGAGGCCATCACCAGGCCGAGCATGGCGCCGGCGAAGAGCGTCAGGAGGGTGTAGACGGCCCGGTGGTTGCCGTGCTCGGAGAGATAGCGCGCGCAGTAGGCCATGATCAGCGCGCCCACCCCGAGGATGAGCAGGCAGAACATGGCGGCCAGGCCGTCCAGGCGCAACTCGGCGGTGACGCCCAGGGCCGGCAGCCAGGGCAGTTCGGTGGTCACCACCGGCTCGTCGGCTCCCCCGGGCGCCCTGCCCCACAGCAGGGCGCCCACGATCAGGAAGCCGGCGGCGAGGACGTATCCGGTGTTGCGGCCCAGCCTGCGGTCCAACAGGGGGACCAGACAGGCCAGGCCGATCATCGCGGCCGGAGCGAGGAACAGGGGCATGGAGGCGGATCAGACCTCCTTGCCGGGGGTGGGGCCGTTCCCCGCCGTTCCGCCGGTGGCGTTCGGCGCGGTGGCGAGCAGGACCGGCAGCGGGGAGCGGCGCACCATCTCGTCGGCGACGCTGCCCAGTAGACGGCGCGACAGACCCTTGCCGCGCCGGCCGATGACGATGACGTCGGCGTTCTCGTCCTCCGCCATCCGGAGCAGCACCGCGGAGGGCTTGCCGGAGCCGATCTCGGTGACGATGGCGGGACCGTTGTCGCCGTTCAGCTCGCCGGCGCACTCGGCCAACAGCGTCCGGGCCCGGTCGGTGTCGCTCTTCGCCTTCCCGCTCTCGGCGTCGACCACGGTGGCCAGCACGATGCGCGAGTCCGGTGAGGAGAGAAGACGGGAGGCGTCCGCGATGGCCTGGCGCGACTCGGGGGAGCCGTCCACGGCGACCAGCGCGGTGCGACCGCCGATCGCGTGCTCCTCCGAGGTGAGGGCGTTCCGCTCCAGGGTCCGGGGGCGGGTGCGGGGGCGTTCGGCCGCGATCGGGACGAACATCGGGCCGAGCAGGGCGCCGAGTACGTACCAGTGCCAATCGCGGTAACCCTGCCGGCCGAGCAGGACGACGGCCGCGATCACTCCGGAGAGGACCCAGACCGCGATGACCAGGGCCACGAACAGGGCGGTTGTCATGAAGAGGAGCCTCCTCGTCTGCTGCCGCCGGCCCCGTGGGCCGCCGGGAGGGATGGCGCAGCCGGACCCGGGATCCCATGGCGGGGTCCAGCAAACACCATTCACCGGGTGTTCAGGGACTTTCCGGGCGCGACATGCGGGTGAGAGTGGTCGGATGGTGGTCCGAGCATATGAGTGAGGACGGGGAGGCGAATGTTTGACAGGCTGAAATATTTACGGGCATGGTTGTTTCAGGATATGAAGTATCGGCTTCGATGATCACTCGAGCGGTCCCGTACCCGCACCCGGAGGAACCCATGCCCCAGCCCCGCACCGGCCGTGCCTGGCACCTGGCCTCCCGGCCCGTCGGACGTCCCCGCCCGGAGGATTTCGCGCTGCGGGAACTGCCGGTGGCCGAGCCGGCCGACGGGGAGGTCACGGTCCGAAACCTCCATCTCTCGGTGGACCCCTACATGCGGGGGCGGATGAGTGATGTCAAGTCATACGTCGCCCCCTACGCCGTGGATGCACCCATGGACGGCGGGGCGGTGGGAGAGGTGATCGCCTCCCGTGCCCCCGACCGGCCCGAGGGCACGCTCGTGGTGCACCACCTGGGCTGGCGCGAGTACGCGACCCTTCCCGCCCGGCACACCACGGTGATCCCCGCCGACGCCGGCGGTGATCCCTCCGGCGGGAACGACATCTCCCCGAGCGCCCACCTCGGCGTGCTCGGGATGCCCGGTCTCACCGCCTGGGCGGGCCTGCTGGAGGTGGGTGGCCTCCGTCCCGGCGACGCGGTCTTCGTCTCCGGGGCCGCGGGCGCGGTCGGCGGCCTCGTGGGCCGCATCGCCCGGCTCAAGGGCGCCTCCCGGGTGGTCGGCAGCGCGGGCACCCCGGAGAAGATCCGGCTGCTCACCGAGGAGTACGGCTTCGACGCCGCCTTCGACTACCACGACGGCCCGATCCGCGACCGCCTGCGGGAGGCCGCGCCCGAGGGCATCGACCTGTACTTCGACAACGTCGGCGGCGAGCACCTGGAGGCCGCGATCGGCGCACTGCGGGTCCACGGCCGGGCCGTGATCTGCGGCATGATCTCCCAGTACAACGCCACCGAGCCGCCCGCCGCCCCGCGCAACCTCGCGCAGGTCATCGGGAAGCGCCTGCGGTTGGAGGGCATGCTCGTCAACGACCACAATGCCTCCCGCCCCCGCTTCCTCGAGGAGATGACGGGATGGCTGCGCTCGGGGGAGATCGACAACCGGGAGACCGTCGTGCACGGCATCGACAACGCCGCCCGCGCCTTCCTCGACCTCCTCGACGGCGGCAACACCGGGAAGATGATCGTCACCCTCGACAGCTGACCCCGGGGCCGTCCGGGTGCCCGGAACGGAACCTGTCTCTTATACACAGCT
>NZ_VKHT01000560.1 GCF_014141535.1 Streptomyces alkaliphilus
CCCCCGCCCGGGACGCCGGCCCCCGCCTCGAACCGGATGCGCCAGGTCGCCTCCGAACTCGACGAGCTCGACGACTGGCTGCGCGGCGGGGACCAGCGGTGACGCCCCGGCTCCTGGCCGGCCGCTACCAGCTCACCGAACCGCTCGGCAAGGGCGGCATGGGGGAGGTCTGGTCCGGTCGCGACACCGCCCTGGGCGGTCGGCGGATCGCCGTCAAGCTCCTGCACTCCGACCGCCTCGCCGCCATCACCGGCACCATCGAGCCCGAGGAGTTGCGTCGCCGCTTCCTGCGCGAGGCCCGTGCCACCGCGCGGCTGGACCACCCCTCGCTGGTCGCCGTGCACGACGCCGGCGCCGAGGAGGACTGGCTCTACCTGGTCATGCAGCTGATCGAGGGCTCCAACCTGGCCGACCACCGGGCCGAGAACGAGCCCTACCCGTGGTCGTGGACCGTCGCCGTCCTCACCCAGCTCGCCTCCGCGCTGGTCGCCGTGCACAGCGAGGGCATCGTCCACCGGGACCTCAAACCCGGCAACGCGATGGTCCGCCCCGACGGCCGGGTCACCGTGCTCGACCTGGGCATCGCGGCGGTCCGCGAGGACGAGGACAGCCGGCTCACCCGCACCGGCACCCTGCTGGGCACCCCTCTGTACATGGCGCCCGAGCAGGCACTCGGCGGCACTCCCGCCGGCCCCCGGGCCGACCTGTACGCCCTGGGCGTGATCGGGTACGAACTGCTGACCGGCCGCGTGCCGTTCACCGCCCCCAACGCCACCGGTCTGCTCTACCGCAAGATGCACGAGGACCCCGAGCCCGCGGCCTCGCTGCGCCCGGACGTCCCGGCCGAACTGCCCCGCCTGCTGCACCGGCTGATGGACCGCGAGCCCGACCGCCGCCCCGCCGACGCGCACGCCCTCTTCGCCGAGCTGGAGCCGCTGCTGGGACGGTCGGACCCGGAGGCGCCCCCGGGGGCGGCCGTGCCGATGGACCCCACCCGCCCGTTCCGGCGTCCCCTCGCGCCGTGGCCGCCGGTGCGGCCCGCCGGCGGCCCGCACCCGGATCCGGAGCTGTCCGCCACCATCACCGAGGTCAAGCGTCTCCTGGCGGCCGGCGACTACACCCGGGTGGCGGAACTGCTCAGCCACGCGGTGCCGATGGCCACCGCCCGGCACGGCGCTTCCTCCAGGGTGGTGCGCTCGCTGCGCAAGCAGTACGCCGCCACTTTGCTGGACACCGGCCAGTACGCCCGCGCGCTGCCGGAGATCCGGCGCCTGCTGCACGACCTCGCCGCCGACCTCGACCCCCGCGACCCCGTCCTGGCCCAGTTGCGCGAGGACGAACAGGTGTGCGTGCGGAGACTGCGCGGCGGACTGCGCTGATCCGGTGACCCGGCGGGCGCGGAAAAGCCGCAGGGTCGGGGAACCCCGACCCTGTCATGGCTCCGCCGGCTGGATTCGAACCAGCACTACAAGGATTCAAAGTCCTGCGGGCTACCGGTTACCCCACGGCGGATCGCAGCACAGACCCTACCCGAGGTCGCGAGCGTCGCGCGCCGCCCTCCCGGGACCTCCACCGGGTCACCCGAAAAGGGGTCGACAGGCGGTCGTAGTCTGGTTCCCATGACGGAAACGGGGGTGGAGCCGCGCCGCGCCGATGGGCGCGCGCCCGGGGCCGGGGACGATCCCTCCCCGCCGCCGTCGGGGTTCCTGTGGTGGCCCCGACGGCGCGGCGCGCTGCTCGACGCCGGCCTGGCCCTGGTCTCGGCCGCCGAGTGCGCCCTCCAGGGCATCGCCTTCGCGGGTCGCGCCGGTCTGCCGACGCTCCCGGTCGTGGTGCTGGGGGCCCTCGCCGGTTCGCTGCTGGTGCTGCGTCGCCGCTCTCCCTTGGCCGTCATCCTGATCGCCATCGCGATCCTCCCCGCCCAGATGGGCTGGGTCATGGCCTCCATCGGTCTCTACACCCTGGCCACCTCCGAGGCTTCGCGCCGGGCGGTCGCCTCCCTCGCCGGCATGGTGGGTCTGGGCTCCGTCCTGGTCTCCGTGCTCTCGTTGGACGGCGGTGACCTCTATTACGAGCAGGGGCTGCCCACCTGGTTCACCCTGCTGGTCTCGACGATGTTCGCGATGCTGACGGTCCTGCCGCCGGTGCTGCTGGGCCTGTACGTGCGGGCACGGCGCAGGTTGGTGGAGTCGCTGCGCGAACGCGCCGACGGCCTGGAGCGCGAGCTGGCGCTCCTCGCCGAGCGGGCGGGGGAACGGGCCGAGTGGGCGCGCCGCGAGGAGCGCACCCGGATCGCGCGGGAGATGCACGACGTGGTGGCCCACCGCGTCTCGCTCATGGTGGTGCACTCGGCGGCGCTGGGAGCCGTGGTCCGGGAGGACCCGGAGCGGGCGGCGGAGAACGCCGCGCTCATCGGTGACATGGGACGTCGGGCACTCACCGAGCTGCGCACCATGCTGGGCGTGCTGCGGGCGGACGATACGACGGCGAACGGCGCCATGGCTTCCGGCCCGGTGTCCGGGCCCGGCGCCGGACCCGCCCCGGGACGCCGGTTGGTGCCGGCGGCCGGCGGGGCCCCGGACTCCGACCCCCGCACCGGCCCCGGGGGCCCCGACGCCGATCGGGCCGGGGGAGGATCCGCCCCGGGCCCCGGGGAAGACGACCGGACGACGGGCCGACCGTTCGTCCCGGGCTCCGGCGGGCACGAGCCGGGTGGTGCCCGGGCGGATTCCGGGGGTCCCGGCTCCCCGGCGGACGGCGGGCCCCGCCTGCGCGACCTGGCCGACCTCGTCGAGCAGTCCAGGGCGGCGGGAATGGAGGTGCGGCTCCTGGTGGAGGGCACCGTGCGCGAGCACCCGCCAATGGTGGAGAGCACCGCGTACCGGGTGGTCCAGGAGGCGTTGACCAACGTGCACAAGCACGCCGCCGGCGCGGCCGTGGTGGTGCGGGTCGCCCACCGCGAGGAGGAACTGGCCGTCCAGGTCCGCAACGACCCGCCGCCGGACGCCTCCGACACCGACCCCGTGCTGCCCAGCGGCGGCAACGGACTGGTCGGCATGAGGGAGCGGGTCCGGGCCCTTGGGGGCGGCTTCGTCTGCGGGGCCACCCCCGAGGGTGGCTTCCGGGTCTCGGCCATGCTGCCGGACCGGGCCGGGCGAGCCGTGCGCTGAACCGCCCGGGGACGGGCTCGGCACCCTCATTCCGCTGTTCGCCGGTTTCATGACCCCCGTCAACCCCATCGGCGATGGGGGGACCGCCCCGGTTCCGGCGCCGGATCGGCGGGGGATACGGTCGAAGGCGTGTCGTCGTGCCCGTTTCCCTCCCTTCCGTCCCCGCCCGATGTCCCGATCGCCGGTCGGGGTTCTCGCCCAGCCGGGGATCGGCCGGGGCCCACCGGCTCCCCGGCCGGGTCGTCGCCGCCCCGCCCCGGGGGCGGCGGGACGGCCCCGACGGCCCCGACGGCCCCGGAG
>NZ_VKHT01000561.1 GCF_014141535.1 Streptomyces alkaliphilus
GGCGTCCTCGGTGATGGGGGTGGTCTCCGGCTCGCCGTAGACGGCGGCGGTGGAGGAGAACACCAGGGTCCGCACCCCGGCGTCCCGCATCGCGGCCAGCAACTCGGTGGTGCCGCCGACGTTGTTGCGCCAGTACTTCTCCGGGTTGACCACCGACTCGCCCACCTGTGAGAAGGCGGCGAAGTGCAGGACGCCCGCGTAGGAGGGGTCGAGCCACTTGCCGGCGTCGCGGATCGATCCCTCGATGAACTCGGCGCCCGCCGGGACTCCCTCGCGGAAGCCGGTGGACAGGTCGTCCAGGACCGTCACCTCGTGCCCGGCCGCCAACAGGTGGGCGCCGACCACACCCCCGACGTAGCCCGCCCCACCGGTGACCAGATACCTGCTCACTGACCCTCCACCTCACGCAGTCGCTCGGCCGCCGCCTCCGGCAGCACGTCACTCACAAACGCTCTCATGCCGGATTCCGAACCGGCGAGATACTTCAGCTTCCCGGGGCCGCGTCGGATCGTGAAAAGCTCCAGGTGCAGGGCGAACTCCTCGCGGGGCAGCGGCGGGTCGTCGCCGAGGGGGGCCTGGTGCCAGCCGGAGACGTACGGCGTGGGCGGGGCGTCGGGGCCGAAGATCCGGTCGAAGCGGCGCAGCAGGTCCAGGTACAGACGGGGGAACTCGGCGCGCTGGTCCTCGTCGAGCGCCGTCAGGTCCGGCACCCGGCGGCGCGGGTACAGGTGCACCTCGTAGGGCCAACGGGCCGCGTGGGGGACGAAGGCCACCCAGTGCTCGCCGTCCAGGACGATCCGCCGGCCGTCGGCCACCTCCTCGGCCACCACTTCGTCCCACAGGTTGCCGCCGCCGGCGGCGCGGTGGGCGGCGGCGGAGTCCAGGGCCCGGGCGGTGTGCGGGGTGACGTAGGGGTAGCCGTAGATCTGGCCGTGCGGGTGGGCGAGGGTGACGCCGATCTCCGCGCCCCGGTTCTCGAAGCAGTACACCTGCCGGACCCCGGGGTGCCGCAGGAGTTCGGCGGTGCGGTCGGTCCAGGCGTCCAGCACCAGGGCCGCGCCGCCCTCGTCGAGGTCGGCGAAGGAGGAGTCGTGGTCGGAGGTGAAGCAGACCACCTCGCAGCGGCCGGTCCCGTCGCCGAAGGAGGGAAAGCGGTTCTCGAAGACGGCGACCTCGTAGGAGGACTCCGGGATCTCGCTCAGGCGGTCGCCGACGGTCGGGCACAGCGGGCACCGGTCGGCCGGCGGCATGAAGGTGCGGCCCTGGCGGTGGGCGGCGTAGCCGATCTCCTCGCGCAGCAGGCGGTCCACCCGGACCTCGGAGGAGGAGGTCGCCGCGCCGAGGGGGCGGCGGTCCGGGGCGGATCGGACGGCGTCGTCCGCCCGGTCGTAGTAGATGAGCTCCCGGCCGTCGGCCAGCCGGGTCATGGTCTTCTTCATCGCCGCCCTCTTCGGTCCCGCCGGCGCGTCCCACATCCGACAGCAGGCCAATCTTTTCACCATTGAGTCAAACAGAAACAAACATAATGAAGCACAAGAGGGCTCCGGCGTCAACGGCGCCGGCCGGAGGGTGGTACCGGCGCTCCCGGGAAGAACGCCGTCTGGGTGACCACAGCGCCCGCGCCCACGCTGGAACCACCGACCGGGAAGCGGGCCGAACGGCGCCCGCGCCGGGCCGCGCGCGGCGCGCCCCGGACTCCCCCGGCGGAACCGGACACGGGAGCACCCACCATGCGCGACATCGACCACCTCTGGATCGACGGCACCCGGACCACGCCCCTGGAGGGCACGGTCGAGGAACGGACCCACCCGGCGGACGGCAGCCCGACCGGCCGCGTGGTGATGGGCGGGGCGGCGGACGTGGACCGCGCCGTCACAGCCGCCGACCGCGCCTTCGACCACTGGTCCCGGACCACGCCGGAGGAACGGATCGCCCTCCTGGAGAACCTCCTCGTCGAGTTCGACAGGCGTGCCGACGACCTGGCCGACGCCGTCACCGAGGACATGGGGGCACCGGTGACCCTGGCCCGGGGAGCGCACGTGCCCTCCGGACGCACCCAGATCGCCGGCGCGATCGAGGCGGCGAGGGCCCACGCCTTCGAGGAGCGGCGCGGCAACACCGTGATCCGTCACGAACCGCTCGGTCCGGCCGCCCTCATCACCCCCTGGAACTTCCCCGTCCTCCAGATGGCCGGCAAGACCGCCTCGGCCCTGGCCGCCGGCTGCACGGTGGTGCTCAAGCCCGCCGAGTCCGCCGCGCGATCGGCCGAGGTGTTCGCCGAGGTCGTGCACGCCGCCGGAACCCCGGCCGGGGTCTTCAACCTGGTGCACGGTCACGGGGCCGTCGTCGGATCCGCCCTGGCCGCCCACCCCGGTATCGGGGTGGTGTCCTTCACCGGCTCCCTCACCACCGCGGTGAGGGTGACGACCGCCGCCGCGCCCACCATGAAGCGCGTGCTCACCGAACTCGGCGGCAAGTCCCCGCAGATCCTGCTGCCCGACGCCGACTTCGACGTCGCCGTCGGCGCCGTGCACCGGTGGATGATGGCGATGACCGGGCAGCTGTGCAGCGCCCCGAGCCGCACGCTGGTACCCCGGGCGCGGATGGAGGAGTTCCTCTCCGTCCTGGTGCCCTCCCTGGAGGCCCTGACCGTGGGTGACCCGCGCGATCCCGCGACCGACATGGGACCGCTGGTCTCCGAGGCGCAGTGGAACACCGTGCAGGGCTGGATCCGGCGGGGCCTGGCGGAAGGGGCCCGGGCGGTCACCGGCGGCCCCGGCAAGCCGGAGGTCGCCGGGGGACTCGAGGCCGGTCATTACGTCCGGCCGACCGTCCTCGTGGACGTGACCAACGACATGGCCGTCGCCCGGGAGGAGATCTTCGGCCCGGTGATGTCGGTCATCCCCCACGACACCGTGGAGGAGGCGATCGCCATCGCCAACGACACCCCCTACGGCCTCGCCGCCTACGTGGTCGGCGCCGACCGGGAGCGGGTGGAGGAGGTGGCCTCCCGGGTGCGGGCGGGGGCCGTGCTCCTCAACGACGCCGAGTTGGACTGGACCGCCCCCTGGGGCGGGTACAAGCAGTCCGGGAACGGGCGCGAGTTCGGCGTGGAGGGCATGCTCGGCTTCCTGGAGACCAAGGTGATCCACGGCGGCTGACGCCGACCGGACCGACGGAGAGGACCGCATCGTGACGGAACTCGGCTCCTACCTGCGGGCGTGCCGCGCCCGGATCACGCCGCGGGAGGCGGGGATGCCGACCTCCGCCGGGCACCGCCGGGTGTCCGGCCTGCGGCGGGAGGAACTCGCCGTCCTGGCCGGGGTCGGCGTGGACTACGTGACCCGCATCGAGCAGGGGCGGGTGGGCACCGTCTCGGTCGAGGTGCTCACCGCTCTGGCCCGGGCCCTGCGGCTGGACCCGGACGAGCGGGAGTACCTGCTGCGGTGCGCGGCGGCCCCCTCCCGG
>NZ_VKHT01000562.1 GCF_014141535.1 Streptomyces alkaliphilus
CCCCTCCGGCCCCCGGACCGCCCCGCCCGGGGACGTGCCCGCGCGGTCCCTCGCCCGGCGTGTGCGGTAGCGTGGTCGAACGGTGCTCTCCGCCTCGTCACCCGCGATCGGTTCCCTCACGATCGGTACGACGTCGCAGCGGCCCGGATCCCGTCGTGGCGCGCCCCGCGCGCCGGCGCGGGTCGTGCGGTGGTATCGCGCGGTCTCCACACCCCGGAGCACGCCGCCGCCGCGGACCCCGTGCCCGGCGGTGATGCGGCAGCCGCTCCGTCGCCCGGTGATGTCCGGCGGCCCGGCACCCGAGCACACGGCGTAGGAGAGAGTCGATCAAGTGAGAGTTGGCACGCGAAGCCGCACCCCCGACCGGCTGTGCGCAGAGGCCGTCGAACTCGCCCGCGAGGTCGCCGAGGAGGTCGCCGCCCCCCGGGGGGCCGGTCCCCACCTGGGGGTGGTTCAGGAGGGGGATCGGCTGGTCACCCACCGCTTCGAGTGTCTGGACCCCGGGTACCGCGGTTGGTACTGGGGGGTCACGGTCGCCCGCGCCTCGCGTGCCCGGTACGTGACGGTGGACGAGGTCGCGCTGATTCCCGGGCCGGACGCCCTGCTGGCGCCCGAGTGGGTCCCGTGGAGCGAGCGGCTGCGGGCGGGGGACCTGGGGCCCGGGGACCTGTTGCCGGTCGAGGCCGATGATCCACGGCTGGCGCCGGGCACCTCCGGCCTCGACGAGACCCTCGCGCCGCCGGTGCCCGGGGACGGCCCGGCCGGGGAGCCGGCGGACGCCGCCGCGCCCGGTGACGCCGACGCCGACACGGCACCGGGGTTTCCCGCCGCCGATGGGGCCCCCGGGGCGGAGGAAGCCGACGGTGGGGCCCCGCCGGTCGTCGATCCGCCGGAGCGGGCCAGGATCGAGGCCGTGGCCCGGGAGATCGGTCTCGGCCGCACGCGGGTCCTCTCCCGGCTCGGACTCGAGGAGGCCGCCGACCGTTGGCAGGAGGGCTTCGGCCCCGAGACGCCCATGGCACAGGCCGCCCCGGCCTCCTGCGCCGGCTGCGGCTTCCTGATCCCGATGGCCGGGGCCCTGCGGCAGGCGTTCGGGGTGTGCGCCAACGAGTACTCGCCCGCCGACGGCCGGGTGGTCTCCCTCGACTACGGCTGCGGCGCGCACTCCGAGGCCGCCCGGATGCCCGCCCCGATCACGCCGCCGCCGCCCGTCATCGACCACATGGGGGCCGACTCGCTGTAACCGGCGGGGCGCTCCGCACGGGGCGCTCCCCGACGGTCGACCGGCCACGCCCCCGGAACCGGCGTCCGACCCGGTGTCCGGGCGTCCCCGGGGTCCCGGGCGGCGGACGCCGGGGGCGGCGCACGTCGGGAGCCCGGCTCACCACAGCGAACGCACCAGCAGCACCAGTCCGGAGAGCGACACCAGCGCGAGCAGGGCGGTGCGGAGGCCCGCCGTGGCCATCCGCCGGCGCAGCGGTCGGGCGATCAGGAAGCCGGTGACGACGAACGGGACCAGTGCCAGCCCGGCCACCACCTGTTCGCCGGTCAGTTGACCGCCCAGCGCCAGCACGCCCAGCGACATCGCCGTGCCGCACAGGAAGAAGACCCCGAGGGTGCCCCGCACCCGGGGCGGCGGCTCGTGCTGGTAGAGCAGCGCCACCGGCGGGCCCCCGATGGAGGTCGCCGTGCCGGTCACCCCCGAGGCGATTCCCGCCGTCACCAGGCTCGTCGTGGTGATCCGCACCCGCACCGCCCATCCCGTGGCCACCACGGCCAGCAGCACCGTCAGCCCGACCAGGGCACCCAGCGTCTCCGGCGCCACCGCCGCCACCAGCCAGGTGCCCGCCACCGCGCCGGGGAGGCGGGCGGGCAGCACCCGGGCCAGGCCCCGCCAGTCGACGTGCCGCCATTCGGCACGGATGGTGAACATCGGCAGCAGCAGCGTGGCCATCAGCATGGTGCCGGGCAGCAGGGTGGGGTCCATCATCGCCACCACCGGGGCGGCGATCAGGCCCAGGCCCAGGCCGACGCCGCTCTGCACGACGGAGCCGATGATCACGGCGAGACCGACGACGAGCAGGAACGAGAGCGACGGCAGGGGGAGGGAGTCGGGCGCGGAAAGCGCTTGCCATGCGGGGTGGGTGGATGCGGGCACGTTGGTCGACGCTACGGGGGGCCGTGGTGTCGATCAACGCCCCGGCCGCTCCGTGACCGTCACATCGGCGCCCGGTCACCACCGGTACCCGACCCGGAAGCGGAACCCCCCGCCCGGGGCCGCCACTCCGGTTCACGCCCGCCGACGGTCCGGTCCGGTCCGGGCTTCCCCTGTCGCCAGGCGGTCATCAGGCGGCCCATGACGAGGAAGACACACGCGGCGACCGCCACGATGAGCATGATCGCGGCCGCCCCGCCGAGCGGGGTGAATCCTCCGCGCGCCGTCTCCACCCCCACCGCGGCGGAGGGGATCGCGGCGGCGATGCACGCGTTGATGACCGGTCGGCTGCGGGGAGCGGCCCCCGGGCCCCGCCCGCGGTGCTCGTTCCTCATCGCATGTGCCCCCTCGTGTCGTCGGATGCGCCCGGATGGCGTTCCCGGCGTCCTCGGCCGCCCCATAACGTGCCGCGTGCCGGCGCGGTGCCCCGGCGGTGGAGGGGAGTCGCGCCGTCCGGGCCCCGCGGCCCGGTCCGCCGGAACCCCCGTTTCGCCGGGCCCACCACGGGGGTCGCACCGGACGATGATCACTCCCCACCCCCGGCATGCCCGTCCCGGCTCCCGCGACCCGTCGTTTTCCGGCCCGTCCGGAGCGGGTTTCCGGCCGGTCCGGCGCGAGACGGGGGGAGCGTCCCGCGCCGGACCGCCGTCCCCGGGGGCACCGGTCCGGACCCCGGTCGGCCCGGCCCGGTACTGTCCCCCGCGTGAGCACCGATGCGAACGGCACACCCGTCCCCGCCACCGGCGGCGACACCCCGGGCACCCCGAACGTTCCCGACGTCTTCGACACCGCGCGGCTGCGGCAGGCCGTGCTGGACGCCTGGGCGGCGTCCCCCGCCCGGTTCCGCGAGGACGCCAACGCCGAGGAGGACCTGGCACGCGGCGGCTACCGTGACCGCCTGGTCATCGAGCTGGCGCAGAACGCCGCGGACGCCGCCGCCCGCGCCGGCGTTCCCGGCCGATTGCGCCTGACCCTCCGCGACGGCCTGCTGACCGCCGCCAACACCGGCGCGCCCCTCGACGCGGCCGGCGTGGAATCGCTCTCCACCCTCCGCGCCTCGGCGAAGCGGGACGAGCCCGCCGAGGGGCGGGTGGGACGTTTCGGCGTCGGTTTCTCCGCCGTCATCGCCGTCACCGACACCCCCGCGGTGCGCGGTCGGGCGGGCGGGGTCCGGTGGTCGTTGCCCGAGGCCGTCGCCCTGGCCGGGGATGTCGCCGACCGATCCGAGGGCCTGGCC
>NZ_VKHT01000563.1 GCF_014141535.1 Streptomyces alkaliphilus
GGGGTGGCGGACGTGCCGGTGGGGCCGCCGCGGCCGGTGAGGGGAGTCGTCGGGGTCCCGGGGGCGCCCACCACGATGGTGACGTTGGGGTCGGTCCAGCGGTGCCGTGCCACCCGGTCCGAGGTGAGCACGGTGACCCGCTCCCCCCCGGTGCCCGGTGCCTCGCAGATGACGAAGGTGCGCAGTTCCTCGCCGAGCAGGAGGGCCAGTTCGGCGGGGCCGGCCCCCGGCGAGGTCAACACCGCGACCTTGGGGTGGGCCCGGCAGACGTTGACCGCACGGCGCAGGGTGCGACGGTTGGCGGTCACCACCCGGGCGTCCTCCCAGGGCATCCCGGCCCGGGCGAAGGCGATGGAGACCGCCGAGACGGCCGGGATCACCTCGACCTCCAGGCCGTGTCGCGGGTCGCGCAGGGCGCGCAGCACCCCGAAGAAGCCCGGGTCACCGTCGGAGAAGACCACCGCGGACCCCCGGTGGACGACGATGCGTTCCACGGCGCGCTCGACGCTGCCCAACGGCACGCGTTCGGCGGCTTCCGGTACCTCCGCCGCCTCGAGGTGTCTGGGGGCACCGGCGACCAGGGTGGCGGCGTCCAACGCCGCCCGGGCCGCCGGGGACGGAGGCGTTCCGTCCCATCCGATCACCGTCACGCGGTCGGCCATCGCCAGTGATCTCCCGGACTTGTCGCAGGTGGGCGCGGAGAGCGTATCGTGTGCGCCCGCCGGTGGAATCGCGCCGCCCCGCCCGGCGGTACCGGGGCCCCGGTGCGGGGTGTT
This sequence comes from Streptomyces alkaliphilus, assembly GCF_014141535.1. Taxonomy (GTDB): domain Bacteria; phylum Actinomycetota; class Actinomycetes; order Streptomycetales; family Streptomycetaceae; genus Streptomyces; species Streptomyces alkaliphilus. The sequence continues at coordinate 777 of NZ_VKHT01000563.1, forward strand.
CAACCGGCGTCCCGCGGTGCGCGACGGGGCCGGGGTCGGGCGGATGAACCGAGGGGGTGACGCCGGGGCCCCGGGCGGCTCGAGGGCTCCCCTCCGCCCCGGGCGGGTCGAGGCAAGGTCAAAGGGGACGGGGGGCACCGCCGTGATCCGGGTCCACCGGGTCATCGGTGTCATCGAGGTCCTCCGGGAGGAGGCCCCACACGATCACGTCGGTGCGCAGGTCGGTCCATCCGCCGTCCTCGGTGCGGCTCCGCACGATGGCGGCGTTGCGCAGGACCCCCTCGCTGAGGCACCCCACCTTCAGCGCGACCTGTTGGGAGGCGGTGTTGGCCGCCGCCGTGCGCAACTCCAGACGCTCGAACTTCTGGTCCCCGAACAACCAGCGGGCGGCGGCCAGCACGGATTCGGCGGCGTAACCCTCGCCCCGGGCCCACGGCGCGACGGCGTAACCGATCTCCGCCGCGCCGGTGCGGTGGTCCACGTGGTGGATGTGGACACTGCCGACCAGACGCTGGGTCAGCAACTCCGTGACGGCGAGGACGAGACCCCGCCCCGAGAGCCGCTCGGCGGGGGCTCGGCGCAGCACCCAGTCCCGCCCGTCGGCCTCGGTGTAGGGGGTGGGGACCGAGGTCCAGGCGGCGCAGAGTTCGTCGTTCATCATCTCGACCAACTCGGGGAGGTCGGCTTCCTCGAACGCGCGCAGCACGAGGCGTTCCGTGCTGATGGTGATGTCGGGGAAGGTGGAAGTCATGCGCCGCTCCAACGCCGGGGTCCGGAGGGGACAGCATGCAGCATCCCGGCATTCCGCGCACGACCGCCCCCCGGACGGGTCGGGCGCGTCGTTCGGGCACCGTTCGGATTCGGCCGGACACCCACCGGTGTCCCCGCCGCCGGGCACGGCGGGGACACCGGTGCGGGACGGCGTGCGGGAGGCGTGGCGCCCCGCCCCCGTCGCTCGCCGGGGGAACCGTCAGGAGGCGGGGAGCACCGAGCCCTCGTAGGCCTCCTCGATGTGGGCGCGGACCTCCGGGGAGCGCAACAGCTCCGCCAGCACGCCGATCGCCTCGTTCTCCTCCGAACCCGCCTTCACCGCGAGGATGTTGGCGTACGGGTTGTTCTCCGCCGATTCCAGCACCAGGGCGTCCTCGGCGGGGACGAGCGCGGCCTCCAGTGCGTAGTTGCCGTTGATGACCGCCGCGTCCACGTCTCCCAGCGCGCGGGGCAGGGAAGCCGCCTCGAGCTCGGTGAGGTTCAGCCCGCGGGCGTCGGTGACGTCCTCGGGCGTGGCCGCCGCGCCGACACCCTCGGCCAGTTCGAGCAGACCGTGGTCGGCCAACAGCCGCAGGGCACGCCCCCCGTTGGTGGCGTCGTTGGGGATGGCCACCGTCACGCCCTCGGAGGACGCGGCGAGGTCGACGAGGTCGGCGAGGTCGGCGACCACACCGGAGTACAGGCCCAGCGGCTCCAGGTGGACATCGGTCACCGGGACGATGTCGGTGCCCTGCGCGGTGTTGAAGTCGTCCAGGTAGGGGCGGTGCTGGAAGTAGTTGGCGTCCACCTCGCCGTTCTGCAGGGCGGTGTTGGGCAGCACGTAGTCGGTGAACTCCATGACCGTCAGCTCCAGGCCGGCCGCCGGGGCCAGCTCGTCGCGGACGAAACCGAGGATGTCGGCGTGCGGACTCGGGGAGGCCGCGACGGTGAGGGCGAGTTCGTCGCCCTGTCCGTCGCCGGCGGCGGACGCCTCGCCGGAGTCGAGGCCGCAGCCGGTGAGCGCGAGGGTGAGGGCGGTGGCGCCGGCCAGGCCGGCCGGGGTGAGGCGGGTGCGCACGGGTGGTTCTCTCTCTCGGGTGGTACTCGGGTGGTACTCGGGTCGCACGGGCCCCGGGTCGGGGATCGGTGCGGTGCGCGCGGGGCGCGTCCGTCCCGGGGTGGCCGGGAACGGTGGGTCCGGGATCAGGCGTCGGCCCGCTCCCGGCGGTTCAGGGCTCGGACGACGATGTCGCCGGCGAGCTGGACGACGGTGACCAGGACCACGAGCACGGCGACGATCAGCAGCATGAAGTCGGTCTCGAAGCGCTGGTATCCGTAGGTCAGGGCGAGGGTGCCCAGTCCTCCGCCACCGACCGCCCCGGCCATGGCCGAGTAGCCGATCAGGACGATGACGGTGGTGGTCAGGCCCGCCACCAGGGAGGGCAGTGCCTGTGGCAGCAGCACCTTGCGGACCACGGTGACGGTGGATCCCCCCATGGCGAGGGCGGCCTCCACCAGGCCGTGGTCCACCTCCCGGACGGCCGTCTCCACCAGGCGGGCGAAGAAGGGGATGGCCCCGACCGCCAGCGGCACGATGGCGGCCGTCGGCCCGATGGAGGTGCCGACCAACAGACGGGTGAAGGGGATCAACGCGACCAGCAGGATGATGAACGGCAGCGAGCGGCCGATGTTCACCACCACGCCCAGGAGCTTGTTCACCGGTCGGTTGGCCAACAGGCCCCCACGGTCGGTGAGGACCAGCAGCAGCCCCAGCGGGAGGCCGCCCACCAGGGTGATCAGGCCCGACCAGCCCACCATGTGGAGGGTGTCGAGAGTGCCCTGGGCGAGGAGTTCCCGCATGCGTTCGGTGGTCATCGGGGCGCCTCCCCGAAGAGGCCCGGGGCGGAGGGGGCGAGGAC
>NZ_VKHT01000564.1 GCF_014141535.1 Streptomyces alkaliphilus
CCCCCCGTTCCCCTCCCCATAGGAATGACCCCATGAGCACCCTCAAGACGCGACTGCACGACGATCTGACGGCCGCCATCAAGGGCCGTGACGAGCTGCGGTCCGCGACGCTGCGCATGACGTTGGCGGCGATCACCAAGGAGGAGGTCGCCGGGACCACCGCCCGCGAGCTCTCCGACGCCGAGGTACTGACCGTGATCACGCGGGAGGCCAAGAAGCGGCGGGAGGCGGCCGAGGCGTTCGACCGGGGTGACCGCCCGGAGCAGGCCGCGCGGGAGCGCGCGGAGGGCGAGGTGCTGGCGGAGTACCTGCCGCGTGTGGTGTCCGGCGGGCGGGTCAGCCGTTGCCACCGCCCCGGTTGCCTCCGCCCCGGTTGCCTCCGATGAAGCCGGACCAGCCCTCGTTGGCGTTGCCCCAGTCCCACTCGTCGGGGTCGCCCCAATCACCGGGGTTGCCCCAGCCGCCTTCCCAGCCACCGTTGTCCTCACCGGTGCCGCCGTCACCGGGGGGCGGGGCGCCGCCGTTCCGGTTCTCGCTGTTGTCGCCGTCGCCACCGTTGTCGTCGCCGTCGTCCTCCTCGGCCTCGTCGGTGTCGCCGCGCGGGACGTTGACGTGGTTGAACGGGGTGGCGGGCACGCCCTCCAGGGCACCCTGCATGGCGCTGCGCCAGATCGGCCCGGCGACGCTGCCGCCGCCCGCCTTCTCCCAGAACTGTCCGGCGATGGTGACGTTGACCATCTCGAGCAGGTTGGTGTCGCCGCCGACGCGGACGGCGGTGGACAGGTCGGGGGTGTAGCCGACGAACCACACGTTGCGGCGGTTGTCGGAGGTACCGGTCTTGCCGGCGTTGTCCCGACCGCTGAGGCCGACCTGGGCGCCGGTGCCGTCCTCGACGACGCCCTGCAGCATCATGTTGACGGTGTCGGCGGTGCGCTGGGACATGACCCGGGCGCACTCGGACTCGGGAACGGGAAGACTCTCGCCCTCGGCGTCGGTCACCTCGAGGATCGCCACGGGCTCGCAGTGGGTTCCGCGGTTGGCGAAGGTGGCGTAGGCGTTGGCCATCATCAGCGGGGTGGTCTCCTGCCCGCCGAGGGTGACGCTCGGGTAGGCGGACAGCGGGACCTCACCCTCGCCGCGACGGACCCCGAGCTTGTCGGCCATGGTGACGGTCTCGCAGAGACCGGCCTCCTGCATCAGGAGCACGAAATAGGTGTTGATGGAGCGGCCGAGGGCGTCGGTCATGTCCCAGGCACCGGTCATGGTCTGGGACTCGTTCTTCAGCTCCCACAGCTCGGTGCCGGCGGGGCCTCCCTCGCAGGTGCTGAACTCCTTCTCCTCGATCTCCATCTCGAAGTCGGTGGCGTACACCTGCGCGGGGCTGATGCCCTTCTCCAGGGCGGCGGCGGCGGTGATCGGTTTGAAGGTGGAGCCGGGCTGGAAGCCGAAGCTGGTGCCGCCCATCTCGCTGGAGACGTTGAGGTTGAGCTGCGTCTGGTGGGCCTCGGCGTCCAGGCCGTAGGGGCGGCTCTGGGCCATGGAGAGGATGTGGCCGGTGCCGGGCTGGATCTGGACGACGGCGGCGGTGACATCGTCGTCGGGGTTGGCGCCGGCCTTGGCGGCCTCGGCGGCGGCGGTCTGGGCCTGCGGGCTGAGGGTGGTGCGGATGGTGAGGCCGCCGAGGGTCCAGCGGGCCTGCCGGTCCTCCTCGCTCTGGCCGAAGACGGGGTTGCTCAGGAACTCCTGGCGGACGTAGTCGCAGAAGAAGCCGGCGTCCCGGGTGGCTGTGATGCAGCCGTTGCGGGGGCTGCTGAACTCCAGCTCCAGGTCACGGCCGCGTGCCTCGCGGGACTCCTCGGCGGTGATGGCGCCGACCTGCTCCATGCGGTTGAGGACCGTGTTGCGACGCTTGAGCGCCTCGTCGGGGGAGTTGACCGGGTCGTAGCGGCTGGGGGACTGCACGAGGCCGGCGAGCAGGGCGGCCTCGTGGAGTTCGAGGTCGGAGGCGGGCTTGGAGAAGTAGCGCTGGGAGGCCGCCTCGACGCCGTAGGTCTGCTGGCCGAAGAAGGTGATGTTGAGGTAGTTCTCGAGGATCTGGTCCTTGCCGAGTTCCTCCTCGACCTGGATCGCGTACTTCAGTTCGCGGATCTTGCGGCCGATGGTCTGCTGGGTGGCGGCGGCGACGGCCTCGGGGTCGTCACCGGCGGCCTCGACGAAGACGTTCTTGACGTACTGCTGGGTGAGGGTGGAGGCGCCCTCGGCGGTGCCGCCTTCTTCGAGGTTGCGGTTGAGGGCCCGCAGGACGCCGCGCAGGTCGATGGCGCCGTGCTCGTAGAAGCGGGCGTCCTCGATGGCGACGATGCCGTCCAGGAGGTAGGGGGACATCTCCTCGATGGGAACGACGGTGCGGTTGCGGGCGTAGACCTCGGCGATCTTGCCGCCCTCGGAGTCGAGGATGGTGGTCTTCTGGCTCAGCGGGGGGCGGGTGAGGTTGACGGGGAGTTCGTCGAACCCCTGGATGGTGGTCTTGGCGGCGAGCCCGAGGGAACCCACGGCCGGCAGGGCGAGCCCCGCCAGCACGGCCCCCGCCAGGACGCTGACCCCCAGAAACTTCGCCGCCTGCTGAGCGGTGGTCAGCCCACCGCCCGGTCGCTTCGCTCCCATGACCGCCAGCGTACGCGGCGAAACGTCGGACAGGCGCCCGGGTGTTCGCCTACTCTGGTCACGTGTCCCACACAATCACGTGAAGGTCAACCCGGCAATCACTCTTTGGAGTGATTCCATCGCGCGAATCGCGGAGGGCCCCGCCCCTCCCCGGCCGAGAAATTTAATGGCCGTTCACGCCGAATGACCGCTTTGTCGCCCCGTCGGCAGGGGCGCACGCTCACCCGAATGGGTGACATCGAGTCTTGGCATAGTCCAAATGGGTCATTCGAGTTTAGGCCCACCGGGGGTGTTGTGCCGCGCCCACCTTCCGTAACGTCCTCAACCGGCAGGGGTGAATATGCCACTTGCCGCCGTGGGGGAGCCTCGATTCGGGAGAGGACGGCACCGGCATGGGCTGGGTTACCGACTGGAGCACGCAGGCGGCGTGCCGATCGACGGACCCGGACGAACTGTTCGTCCAGGGGGCCGCGCAGAACAGGGCCAAGGTGGTGTGCACCGGATGCCCGGTGCGCACGGAATGCCTCGCCGACGCGCTGGACAATCGCGTCGAGTTCGGGGTCTGGGGGGGGATGACCGAACGGGAGCGCCGCGCGCTGTTGCGCCGTCGCCCCACCGTCACCTCGTGGCGGAAGCTGTTGGAGACCGCGAAGCTGGAGTACGAACATTCGCTCGGCCTCGGTGCCCCCGGCGGGGTCGCCCCCGGTCGCACCGCGTCGACCGGCGCGGGCGGCACCGGGGCGGGCCCGGCCCGGGTGGCCTGAGCACGAC
>NZ_VKHT01000565.1 GCF_014141535.1 Streptomyces alkaliphilus
CACCCACCCGGCGCGCGTCCCCGCTCCTCACCTCGGCCCCGGGGTCTCCGGCGCGTCGACGAGCAACCGGGTCAGCTCCACCCGCGAACGGATGCCCAGGGCGCTGAACACGTTCCGCAGGTGATGGTCGACGGTGCGCGGACTCACCGAGAGCCGCACCGCCACCTCCCGGTTGGTCGCCCCCTCCGCCACGTGCCGGGCCACCCGCAACTGCTGCGGGGTCAGCGCACCCAGCACCTTCGGCGCCGGGCCGCCCGCGGGGTGGTCGCTCTCCCCCGTCGCCCGCAGCTCGCCCCGGGCACGCTCCGCCCACGCCCCGGCACCGCACTGTTCGAAGCCGATCACCGCGTCCCGCAGCACCTCCCGGGCGTCACGCGGCCGACGCCCCCGGCGCAGCGCCATGCCGTGCAGCAACTGGGTACGCGAACGCTCGAAGGCGTTGTCCGCGCCCCGATGCGCCTCCAACGCCCCGGCGAACGCCTGCGGGGCGGTCTCCGGCGGCGCGCACAGGGCCCGGCAGCGCAGCAGTTGCGGCACCGCCTGCGGGTCGGCGGTGGCAGCCGCCCAGGTCGCCAGGTGCGAGAGCGCCGGACGGGCGTGCTCGGGCCGCCCGGCGAGCACGGACGCCTCGATGAAACAGGGCAACGCCAGGGTGCGCAGCGCGAAGTGGCCCCGACCGGAGCCGTTGCGCAGCAGGGCGCCCAGTCGCAGCGCGGCCTGCCGCGGCCGGTTGAGCGCCAGGTCGCACCGGGCCAACGCCCACTCCGCCATCGTCGCCGCGATGCCCAGACCGTGCGCTCCGGCGTCCTGCTCGGCGTCGGCTGCGTGCCGGGCACACCGCTCGGGGTCCCCGTCGATCGCCGCCGCCATCGCCAGCGCGGCGTGGTGGTGGGCCGCGCTGTTGCGCTGCCCGGTGCGCAACGCGCTGCGCAGCCCCTCCCGGGCGTGCGCGGCGGCCCGCCCCTGTCGTCCGCAGCGCAGTTCCGCGTAGGCCAGCAGTTCCAGGGCGTGCGGTTCCAGCACCCGCTCGCCCCGCAACCGGGCCACCGCCAGGCCACGCGAGGCGCAGGCGTACGCCAGGTCGTTCTCCCCCAGCAGCATCGCCACCACCGCCGCCCGCAGCAGGTCGGCGCTGTGCTCGGAGCGCCGGGCTCGCTCCAGCACCCGCCGCAACGGCGCCGTGCCCGCCGCCAGTCCGCTCTCCAGCAGGGCCGCCATCCCGGCCCCGTAGTCGTCCCGGGGCCCGGGGGACCCGTCCCCGGCGCCGGCGAGCGGTGACACCGGCGAACCGGTACCCGCCACCCAGGCGGCCTCGGCTGCGATCCGCAGGGCGTCGCCGGCCCGGTCCGGGTCGTGCGGGCCCAACAGCCGGGCCGCCTGCGTCAGGGACTCCCGGGCATCGGTGATCACCCCGCACTCCCGTTGCAGGGTGCCCAGAACCAGCGCCGCCCGTCCCCGGGTGACGTCACCGGCCGGCAGCACCCGGGCCCGCTCCAGCAGGGTCCGCGCGGTCTGCGGCCGACCGGCCGCCCAGGTGTGCTCGGCGGCGGCGGTCAGCAACCCCGCCCGGATGTCCGGATCGGTCACCAGCTCCGCGGCGCACAGCAGCGCGTCGGCCGACTCGCCCGGCGGACGCACCGCGGCGGCCCCCTCCGCCTCCACCTCGGCGGCCAGTCGGGCCGCGAGGTCCGGGTCCGGGCCGTCCGCGGCGGCCGCCAGGTGACGCAGGCGCGGCAGTGGATCCACGGCCCCGTGCAGCGCCCCGGCCAGGGCCCGGTGCGCCTCCCGCACCTGCCGGGGGGACGCCACCCGGCGCACCGCCCGCCACACCAACGGACCGCCCGGACGCCATCGGTCGCCCTCCCGGCGCAGCACCCCGGCCGCCTCCGCCGGGGCCGCGGGGTAGGCACCGGAACCGGCCCCACCGGCCCCGCCCTCCTCCGGGTGGTCCGACCCCGGGCCGGTGGAACCGGCGGCGGGCCCGGCGGCCCGCAGCACCACGCCGATCTCCGCCTCCCCCCGCACCTCGCACGCGGCGGCCACGAACACCAGCAGCTCCCGGGTGGGGTGGGGCAGCGAACGGATGGCCTGCTCGGTCCTGCGCAACCGGGGGCCGTCCACCGGCAGCGGGCGGGGCAGCGGATCCACCCCCGTCAGGCGGGCCGACGAGAGCCGTTCCAGCAGGTCCGCCAGGAGTCCCGGGTTGCCGGCCGCCCCGTGCGCCAGGGCCTCGCGCACCGCCGGGTCCGCGCCCTCGGGCAACGAGCGGTCCAGCAGGGTCTCGACCTCCGCGTCGGCCAGCGGCAGCAGCACCTCCTCCGGAACGCCGCCCAGCAGGCCGTCGGGGGGCGAACCCGGACCGATCCCGGTCAGGCCCATCACCAGCGCCACCGGCATCCCGGCCCCCAGGCGGCGGGCGACGAAGCCCAGTACCTCGCGGGAGACCGGATCCACCCACTGGACGTCGTCCACGCAGCACAGCACCGGGCCACCCGCCCGGGTCCGCTCCTGCAACAGCAGCAGCACGGCGTCCCCGAGCACCGGAACCGTCGCGGGCGGCGCGTCGCCCGGTCTGCTGCTCCCCAGCAGTTCCCGGGCGGCCCCGGGACCGGCCAGCCGGGTGGCCAGGGCGTGCAGACCCGCCAGCGGCATCCCGGTCTCGGCCCGCACGCCGCGCAGCCGGACCACCGGTTCGGGGAACTCGACCGGCACGGTCGAGAGGCGACCGGCGCCGGGAGGCGCGGCGGGCCGGGATGCCACGCTCCCGCCCGGGGCGGACGGTGGGGCGGGCCACCGCCCGCGCCCGCGGACCGGTGGCGCGGCGAAGGCGGAGGCCGCCCTCTCCAGCACCGCGCTGACCCCCATACCCGTCTCGGCGCGCACCAGCAGCGCGCCTCCGTGGCCCGCGCGGGCGCGGTCCAGCAGGGCGCGGACCGCGGTGTCCGTACGGGACCGGCTCGGGAACGAGGACGTCGAAGGACTGTCCATGTGGTTCGGACCTCCCTGCCCGGGGCGTGATCGCAGGTGCCCCCGTCACGCCCGTTGTCGCACGACAGCACCGACCGGATCGCTCGTCCATGCCGGCGTGTCCAAGTCGAGGCGGGTGCCCAGTCCGTGACGCGGGGAACTGTGCGCGCGCACAGAACGCCCGGGTTTCGTACGGAGCCGACAAGACACGGAGCGGAGGTCGGTGATTTCGCCGATGCCGGGCAGAGGGCTCGGGACCAACATCGGCACCGCGTCACCGCGGCGTTCCCGGACCGGACGCGGAGGCCCCCGGGCGGAAGCACGCGCATCACCCGGGTGACGTGAATGACGTCGTGTCAAGGTCCTTTCGGGACACCGCGCACGGCGTCTGCGGCGGTCACGCTACCACCGACGCTTTTCGGCCACACTCATCGCTCTGTTCCTCCCCTCCCGCCGCACCCCGGC
>NZ_VKHT01000566.1 GCF_014141535.1 Streptomyces alkaliphilus
AGAGACAGGCCCCGTCGGGCCCCGGGGAGGGGCGGGGGACCCGAATCCCCCGGGCCACCGGCCCGGGTGGGCGAGACCGTCACGGGCCCACCCGTGCGTACCGGTGGTGAGGGCATCGAGGCCGCGGATCTCGCGGCCCGGGTGGTCTCCGCCGGCCGGGAACTGTTGGCCCGCGCGGGAGCGGACCACGACCCGGTTCCGGCGGCCGTCTGCGTGGGCGCCGCCGGATTCGCGACGCTCGGTGCCGGTCTGCGCCGCGAACTGCCCCGCCTGTTGGCGGCCGGCTTCGCCAACGGCGGACGCCCGGGACCCGGCGCCCGACTGGTGTTGGCCGCCGACGCGGTCACCGGCTACGCGGGCGCGCTGGGTGAACACCCCGGGGTGGTGGTGGCCGCGGGCACCGGCATGATCGCCCTGGGCACGGACCTGCGCGCGTGGCGACGGGCCGACGGATGGGGACACCTGCTGGGCGACTGCGGGAGCGGTGCCTGGATCGGCCGCGCGGGGCTGGAGGCGGCGCTGCGCGCCCTGGACGGCCGTCCCGATGGTTCCCCGGAACTGTTGCGCCGGGCCGAGGAGGTGTTCGGACCGGCCGGGGAACTCCCCGCCCGGCTCTATCCGCGCCCGGATCGCGCCGCCGCGCTGGCGTCCTTCGCCCCCGCCGTCGCCCGCTGCGCCGCCGATCCGACCGGTGACCCGCGGGCCCGGCAGATCCTGCGCGAGGCGGCCCGGGAGATCGCCGCCACCGCCGAGGCGGCCCTGCCGGAATCACTGCGACCGGGTGGGGACGGCGTCGCGGGGGAACCCGCCCCGACCCTGGCCCTGACCGGAGGGCTCCTCCGGTTGGGTGAGGCGCTGACCGGGCCGCTGCGGGAAGAACTCGCGCGCCGATTGCCCGGGGTGCGGGAGGTCTCCCCGGCCGGGGACCCACTGGACGGTTCCCTGCTGCTGGCCGATCGCGCGGCCGGGGCCGGCCCCGCCCTCCCCCGGGCGGCGGGGCTGTTGGAGGTGCGGCTCCTGCCGTCGGTCCCTCCCGGGGACCGCTGAGAGGCTTCGGACGCACGCCCGGGTCCACCGGAACGCCCGCTCATTCGTGGTGGATTCACGAATCACCACATTCCCCCACCAAGGGGCGGTGGAGTGCAAGAGGGAGCCGACCCGGTCGAACAGAGCGCGCGCCCGGGCATTAACATGCGGCGATATGAGCACCCCCACTGGGCCGGCGTCGGGCCTGCCCGTACGAATGCCGCGACCGCGCCAGCCGGGACGTCACCGCCGTCCCGAGCCGGTGAGCGCCCCGGAAGGGGCGCCGGTCCTGGTCCTGGCGGTACCCGGTACCCCGTCCCCGGCGAGTCGTTCCCTCGCCGAGGAGGTGGTCAGCATCGCCCGCGCCGACCTCCCCGGGTTGAACGCCCGGATCGGTTTCGCGGAGGGGGAGGGTGAGGAGTTCCCCGGTTTGCAGGAGGTGCTGAGCCGGGTCGCGGCCGAGCGGCCGGAGGCCGGCGACGACCTGTCCCCGGCCGTGGTGGTCCCGCTGCTGGCCGGTCCGGACAGCTCGCAGTTGCGCCTGATCCGGCAGGCCGTGGTGAGCAGCGGCTCGGGTGCCGAACTGACCGATGTGCTCGGTCCGCACCCGCTGCTGGCCGAGGCCGTGCACGTGCGGCTGTCGGAGGCGGGCCTGGCCCGCGCCGACCGCGCGCGTCTGTTCACCGTCGCCACGGCAGCCGACGGCATCATCCTCGCCACCGTGGGCGGTGACGAGGCCGTGCAGGCCGCCGGCATCACCGGCATGTTGCTCTCGGCCCGCCTGGCCGTGCCGGTGCTGGCCACCGCGGTGGACACCGACGGCGCCATAGCGGCCACCGCCCGGCAGTTGCTGGACTCGGGGTCGCGTCAGTTGGCCCTCGCCCCGTGTCTGATCGGCCCGGAGGTCCCGGACGGGCTGCTGGCCGCCGCCGCCGAGGAAGCGGGATGCGCCGCCTCCGAGCCGCTGGGCTCCTACCCGGCCATCGGCAAGCTGGTGCTCTCGGCCTACGCCGGGAAGATCGGCCTCAACCCGAACCCGCAGCAGGCGGCGCCGGCCCGCTGATCCGTGCCGGCGGGGCCCGGTGGGCGACGGTCGTGACCGTCGCCCACCGGGCCCCGCGCGTTTCGTGGTGCCGCGGTCGTACCGCACGCCGCTCCGGCGGCGGGGCGGCCACGATCCCGGGCACGTATGCCACCGGAGCGGGCCGGACGGGCACCCGGCGTTCCCCCGGGTCCGCTGATCCCCCGGTGTTCCCCCACCTCGGATCCCACCCCGAAGCACTCGCCGGCCCGCCGGTCGTTCCCTTCCGAAGCCCTCGGGCCGCCGCGGCGCGACCACGGGCGTCGTCGGGCGCGGCGGGCTCGTTCAGGCGGTGCCGAGCGGGGTGCGCGGCGAGGCCCGGAGCGGCTCGGCGAGCCGGTGCACGGTGGCCTCCAGACCGTGCAGGTGGACCAGGGCCGGGTGGGACGCCGGACGCTCGCCGGCACCTGTGGTCCCCGGGCTCGCGCGCCGAACCCGGGGGTGTCGCGCCGGCCCGGTGGGCGGCGGGACCGGCAGAGCGCGCATGGCTTTCGCCACCCGGTCGCATGCCTCCACGAGCCGGGCGTCGGCGACCTCCCCCGGTGTCGCGGCCAGTCGGGCCAGGGCACGGGCCCGCTCGGCGCACTCGTCGAGCAGAACCGTCACCTCGCGGGCCCGCGCACGGCGGGCCCGCAGCGGGTTGAGTGGATGCAGGAGCGGGGCCAGGGAGAGTCGGGCACGGTCGAGGAGTGGCTCCAGTTCGGCGACCCGGCGGGCGGGATCGGCACCGGGGTCACCGGCCAGACGGCGGGTGGCCTCGCGCGCGGTGCCGTGCACCGCGTCCAGCGCCAGCAGGATCCAGCCGTGGGTGGCGGCGTGGGTGGTGACCGGGAGCACCAGGGCCACGGCGAGGGCCGCGGCCAGGGCGCCCACCCCGGTCTCCAGCAGACGCATGGCCAGCAGGCCGGCGCTGAGTTCGCCGAGCAGACCGTAGAGCAGTCCCACCAGGACGGTGACCGCGAACATCATCCAGGAGTAGGAGACCGGCGCTGCGTAGAAGATACCGAAGACGCAGACGGCCGCGAGCAGTGCCGTCGGCCAGGGGGCGCCGTCGAGCGGGAGGGCCAGGAGAACGCCCGCGACCACGCCGAGGACGGTGCCCAGGACCCGCCGGAAACCGCGCACCAGGGTCTCTCCCCTGGAGGCCGTGTTGACGAAGATCCACCAGGCCGCGCCCACCGCCCAGTACCAGCGCTCCGGGGAGAGGGGGATCCCCGCGGCCAGGGCCACGGCACAGGCGACGGTGGCCTGGTGGGCCTGGCGGGTGGTGGGCCGCAGGCGACCCGGGTGCGACGGGGGCACCGGCG
>NZ_VKHT01000567.1 GCF_014141535.1 Streptomyces alkaliphilus
CCCGGAGACCCCCGAGGAGCGGGACGTCCGCCTGCTGCACGCCCTGCGCACCGAAACCGGCCGCCGCCTCATGGAGGCCGTCCGCGACCACGCGCCCGGCGAGGAGTTGACCCTCGCCACCCGCCTGCGCCGCGACCACCCGGCCGACCTGGTCGCCGCCGCCCTCACCCGGGCCCGCCTGCGGGTCCGGGCCCGCGCCAAATTCGGCGCCGAGGCGGACACCCTGTGGTTCACCGCCGACGGCGTCGAACAGGCCACCCGTGCCTTTGTCGCGGCCCACCGCGCCCGACGCCTCGTCGCGGCCGGCGCGACCCGGGTCGTCGATCTGTGCTGCGGCAACGGCGGGGACGCCCTCGCCCTGGCCCGGGCCGGACTGGACGTGCTCGCCGTCGACCGCTCCCCCCTGGCCTGCGCCGTGGTGGAGGCCAACGCCGGGGAACTCGGACTCACCGACCGGATCCGGGTGGCACGGGGGGACGTCACCGACCCGGCGGTGATCGGCGACCTCACCGCCCCCGGGACGGCGCTGTTCATCGACCCCGCCCGTCGCGACGGCCGGGGCCGCACCTTCGACCCCGAGGCGTACTCCCCGCCCCTGTCATGGGCGCTGGACGCCGCCCGGCGGGCCCCGCTCGCCGCCGTGAAGGTGGCCCCCGGCATCCCGCACGAGGCGCTGCCGCCGGACGCCGAGACCGAATGGGTCTCCGACGCCGGCGAGGTCAAGGAAGCCGTGCTGTGGTTCGGCACCGGCGCGACGTTCCCCCGACGGGCCACCCTCCTGCCCGGCGGGCACACCGTCACCGGGGACGGCTCGCCCGCCCCCGCCCCCGAGCCGGACGGGGTGCACGGCCCCGTGGGCCGATACCTGTACGAGCCGGACGGCGCGGTCATCCGGGCCGGGCTCGTCGGCGCGGTCGCCCGGACCCTCGGAGCCCGCCTGATCGATCCCCGGATCGCCTACCTGACCTCGGACACCGCGCTCCGCACCCCGTGGGCCACCGCATGGGAGATCACCGAGGTGCTGCCGTTCAACCTCAAGCGCCTGCGCGCGCTGCTGCGGGACCGGGAGGTGGGCACGCTCACGATCAAGAAGCGCGGTTTCGCCATGACCCCCGAGGAGTTGCGCCGCCGGCTGGCGCCGCGCGGGCCGAACGCCTGCACCCTGGTGGTGACCCGGGTCGGCGACCGCCCCCTGGTCCTGGTGGCCCGGCCCTCGGTGGAACCGGACGCGCCGGACGGGGCGTCATCCCCGTCGTGAGAGGGCGGCGTTCCGCCGCCCCGGCCGGCACGGGTCGGGGCGTCTTCCTCTCCCGGGCCCCTCCGTCAGCCGGTGCGATCCCCCTCGACGCGCGTGAAGCGCCAGCGGTGCACCGGCCGCGCCAACAACTCCTCGTCGGGGGAGGGGATCTCCGGGATCTCCCCCGCCCCGCCCTCCGGCACCGTGTCCCACCAGGTGATGACGAGGACCCGATCGCCCGGCGCGACGAAGGTCTCCCGTCGGGTCGGGGGCGGGTCCAACGGGCGGGACCGCGCCCAGTCGAGCAGTTCCCCGGCCCGACCGGGCACCGCCCTGGCCTCCCACATCAGGGTCGGTGTGCCGGTCGGCGTCGCGTCCGGCTCCCCCGCGGCGACCTCCGGCGTGTCGGCGTCGGTCGGGTCGCTCATGCGCTCGCCCCTCCCCCGGTCTCCTCGTACAGGTTGTGGCGACTCATCTCGTGCACGTGGTCGTGCCCGTGTGAGTGCCCGTGCCCGTGCGAATGGCCGTGCCCGGCGTCCTCGGCGAAGACCTCCTCGCCGGCGGGGATCGAGGGCTCGGTGACGGGCAGCGAGGAGTCCGCCGGCAGGTCCCAGCCGGAGGGCGCGCGCCCGCGCGTCATCATCTCCGCGCCCAGCGCGGCCACCATCGCGCCGTTGTCCGTGCACAGTCCCGGACGCGGCACCCGCAGGGTGATGCCGGCCGCCGCGCAGCGCTCCTCCGCCATCGCCCGCAGCCTCGAGTTCGCCGCCACCCCGCCGCCGATCATCAGGTGGTCCACGCCCTCGTCCCGACAGGCGCGGATCGCCTTGCGGGTCAGCACGTCGGTCACCGCCTCCTGGAAGGACGCGGCGACATCGGCGACCGGCACCTCCTCACCGGCCGCCCTGCGGGCCTCCACCCAGCGGGCCACGGCCGTCTTCAAGCCCGAGAAGGAGAAGTCGTAGGGCGCGTCCCTCGGACCGGTCAGGCCCCGCGGGAAGGCGATGGCGTTCGGGTCGCCCTCCCGGGCGAGGCGGTCGATGACCGGCCCGCCGGGGAAGCCCAGGTGCAGCAGTCGGGCGATCTTGTCGAACGCCTCCCCCGCCGCGTCGTCGATGGTGGCGCCCAGGGGCCGTACGTCGGTGGTGATGTCCGGGGCCAGCAGCAGGGAGGAGTGCCCTCCGGAGACCAGCAGAGCCATCGTCGGCTCCGGCAGCGGCCCGTGCTCCAACTGGTCGACGCAGATGTGCGAGGCCAGGTGGTTGACGCCGTAGACCGGCTTGCCGAGCGCGGCGGCGTACGCCTTGGCCGCCGAGACGCCGACCAGCAGCGCGCCCGCCAGGCCGGGGCCGGCGGTGACCGCCACGCCGTCCAGGTCGCCGGGGGCGACACCGGCTCCGTCCAGGGCGCGCTCGATGGTGGGGACGATCGCCTCCAGGTGCGCCCGACTGGCGATCTCGGGCACGACACCGCCGAAGCGGGCGTGCTCGTCGACGCTGGAGGCCACGGAGTCGGCGAGCAGCGTGTGCCCGCGCACGACGCCGACGCCGGTCTCGTCGCAGGAGGTCTCGATGCCGAGGACGAGGGGTTCGTCAGCCATGGTCGGTCATGCTTCCCGATCGGTCGGTGCGGAGGGTGCCGGGGTCCCGCCGGCGCCGGGGGTCTGCCGGCCGGGCGGCGGGGGCAGCGGCCGGGTGTGGTCGCGGCGCATCACCAGGGCGTCGTGGTTGCCCGGCTGGTAGTAGCCGCGCCGCACGCCCATCGGTTCGAAGCCGTGCCGCTCGTACAGCCTGCGGGCGCGGTCGTTGTCGGTGCGGACCTCCAGGAAGACCTCCCGGCAGCCGAGGTGGGCGGCGGCGGTCAGCAGGTCGCGCAGCAGTCGGGTGCCCAGACCGCCGGCCTGCCGTCGGGGGGCGACGGCGATGGTCTGCACATCGGCGCTCTCCCCGGCGAACGCCAGGCCGGTCCATCCGGCGATCGAGCCGTCGGCGGCCTCGGCCACGGTGTAGCGGCGCGTCGGCACGGGGCCCGCGCAGCCGGCCAGTTCGGACCAGAACATACCGGGGGTCCAGGCGTCCCCGGGGAACAGTGCGCGCTCCAGCGCCAGGACGGGCTCGATGTCCCACCAGCGCATGGGGCGCAGCCGGGCGCCGGTGGGGGCGGTCACCGCCGGTC
>NZ_VKHT01000568.1 GCF_014141535.1 Streptomyces alkaliphilus
TTTATAAGAGAAAGCCCGGGAACCCCTGAGACCCCGTTCCGCCCTCCGGAGCGCCCGGACGTGACGCGATGCGCTGCGCACGGACGGTTGCCCCCGCCCCCGTCCCGGGGAAGGCTGGCATCGCAGTCACCTACGGAGAACGGGGAGCTGGGGATGGCACTGAGCACCACACTCGACTGGTTGCTGGACGACCTGGGGGAGCGTTTGCCCCGGGTTCGCCACGTCCTGCTGTTGTCCGGGGACGGTCTGGTCACCTCGACGAGCCGGGCGCTGGACAGGGGCAACGCCGAGCGCCTGGCCGCGGTGGCCTCCGGCCTGCACAGCCTGGCCAGGGGCGTGGGCACGCACTTCGCCTGCGGCGGCGTCCGGCAGACCATGATCGAGTTCGACGACGGGGTGTTGATGGTGAGCTCGGCCGGGGACGGCAGCTGCCTGTGCGTGCTCACCGGTCCCGAGGCGGACCTGGGACAGGTGGGGTACGAGATGACCCTGCTGGTCAACAAGGTCGGCGAGCACATGGGATTGGCCGCGCGAGAGGCGTGACCCCCTTCCCGCGCCTCCGGATCCGTCCCCACCGGCGGAGGCCGGACGGTGCCGGGTGATGCCTCCGTACGACGCGCGCACGCCCCGCACGCCCATCGCGCCATCCGTACCACCAGGCCCCTCCGGACGCCCGCCGGAGGGGCTTTCGCGGGTCTCCGCGAGGACGGACCGTGTCCTCGGCATTCCCCGCCGGCACACCCCGGGAAGAGGCGGTAGCGCAGGGGGCGCACAGAATTTTCCGCGCGCCCCGGGCGTCGGGTGTGGCCCCCCGCCGGTCCCGGTGGTCGCGCCGGCCGACGACGGAACCGACCGGTCACGGCCGTCCGATCACAGTCGTCCGACGTCCCTCACCCGCACCACCGCACGCCCCTCCGTGTCCGAGGCGGCCAGATCCACCTCGGCCGAGATGCCCCAGTCCCGGTCCCCGGCCGGATCGGCGAAGGTCTGTCGCACCCGCCACAGGCCCTCGTCGGTGACCTCCTCGATGCCGAGCAGGGCCGGGCCCCGGGCGTCCGCGCCGGTGCCCATTTCGTCGTACTCCTCCCAGTACCCCTCCATGGCCCGCTCCCAGGCTCCGGCGTCCCACCCGGAGTCGCGGTCCAGCTCACCCAGTTCCGCCGTGCGGCGCAGAGCCGCCAACTCCACCCGGCGGAACATCGCGTTGCGCACCAGCACCCGGAAGGCCCGGGTGTTCGCGGTGACCGGACGTGTCTGCTCGGCCCGGTCCCGCGCCTCCTCCACGGTCTCGTTCTCCTCGGGGTTGGCCAACTGCTCCCACTCGTCCAGCAGGCTGGAGTCCACCTGGCGGACCAACTCGCCCAGCCAGGCGATGATGTCCTGGAGCTCCCCGGTCTTCAGGTCGTCGGGGACGGTGTGCTCCAACGTCTTGTACGCGCTCGCCAGATAGCGCAGCACGATGCCCTCGGTCCGGGCCAGTTCGTAGTGGGACACGAACTCGGAGAAGGTCATGGCTCGCTCGTACATGTCCCGCACCACCGACTTGGGGGACAGTGGATGGTCACCCACCCACGGGTGGCTCCTGCGGTACACGTCGTAGGCGTGGAACAGCAACTCGGCCAGGGGCCGCGGGTGGGTGATGTCGGCCAGCCGCTCCATCCGCTCCTCGTACTCGACCCCGTCGGCCTTCATGGCCGCGACCGCCTCGCCGCGAGCCTTGTTCTGCTGGGCGGCCAGGATCTGACGCGGGTCGTCCAGGATCGACTCGATCACCGAGACCATGTCCAGCGCGTAGCCGTCGGATTCCGGGTCCAACAGTTCGAAGGAGGCGAGGGCGAAGGTGGACAGCGGTTGGTTGAGCGCGAAGTCGGCCTGCAGATCCACCGTCAGCCGCACGATGCGGCCCTCCGCGTCCGGCTCCGGCAACCGCTCCACGATTCCGCCGTCCACCAGCGACCGGTGGATCGCGATGGCCCGCCGGATGTGTCGCAACTGCTGGCGGCGTGGCTCGTGATTGTCCTCCAGCAACTTCCGCATCGCCTCGAAGGCGTTGCCCGGGCGGGCGATCACCGCCAGCAGCATCGCGTGGGTAACCCGGAAACGTGAGGTCAGAGGCTCGGGGTCGGCGGCGATCAGCCTGGTGAAGGTGTCCTCGCTCCAGTTGACGAAGCCCTCCGGCGCCTTCTTGCGGACCACCTTGCGGCGCTTCTTCGGATCGTCACCCGCCTTGGCGAGCGCCTTCTCGTTCTCGATCACGTGCTCGGGGGCCTGTGCCACCACCAGTCCCGCGGTGTCGAACCCGGCCCGCCCGGCCCGCCCGGCGATCTGGTGGAACTCCCGCGCCCGCAGGGTCCGCACCCGGCTGCCGTCGTACTTGGTCAAAGCGGTGAACAGCACCGTGCGGATCGGTACGTTGACCCCCACCCCCAGGGTGTCGGTACCGCAGATCACCTTCAACAACCCCGCCTGGGCCAGCTTCTCCACCAGCCGCCGGTACTTGGGCAGCATCCCCGCGTGGTGCACACCGATGCCGTGCCGCACCCAGCGCGAGAGGTTGCGACCGAAACCGGTCGCGAACCGGAAGCCGCCGATCAATTCGGCGATCGCGTCCTTCTCCGCCCGTGTGCACATGTTGATGCTCATCAGCGCCTGCGCACGCTCCACCGCCTGCGCCTGGGTGAAGTGCACGATGTAGACCGGCGCCTGCCGGGTCTCCAACAGTTCGGTCAGGGTCTCCGTCATGGAGGTGACGCGGTACTCGTAGGACAGCGGCACCGGTCGGGTCGCCGAACGCACCACGGCGGTCGACCTGCCGGTGCGCCGCGTCAGGTCCTCCTCGAACCGGCTGACGTCGCCGAGGGTCGCCGACATCAGCACGAACTGCGCCTGCGGCAGTTCCAACAGGGGGATCTGCCAGGCCCACCCCCGATCGGGTTCGGCGTAGAAGTGGAACTCGTCCATCACCACCTGGCCGATGTCGGCGTCCGCGCCGTCCCGCAGTGCGATGGAGGCCAACACCTCGGCGGTGCAGCAGATCACCGGGGCGTCGGCGTTGACCGAGGCGTCCCCGGTCAGCATCCCGACGTTCTCTGTGCCGAAGAGCTTGCACAGTTCGAAGAACTTCTCCGACACCAGGGCCTTGATCGGCGCCGTGTAGAAGGTGACCTCGTCCCGGGCCAGCGCGGCGAAATGCGCGCCCGCCGCCACCAGGGACTTCCCCGAACCGGTGGGGGTCGCCAGAATGACGTTGGCACCCGAGACCACTTCGATCAGGGCCTCCTCCTGGGCGGGATAGAGCGTGATCCCCCGTTCCTCGGCCCATGAGGAGAAGGCGTCGAAGAGGTCGTCGGGGTCTTTGGACTCGGGGAGCCGGTCGATGAGGGTCACCGCTCCATCTTGCCCGCCGCCCGCC
>NZ_VKHT01000569.1 GCF_014141535.1 Streptomyces alkaliphilus
CTTCCAGGGGAAACCCTCAACCCTCCGTCCTCGGCGCGTACTCCGTCGCCTCCACACCGAAGCTCCGGGCCGCCCCCTCCGTCGCGGTGCGGGTGCGCGGGGGCACCCCGAGCCAGTGGGTGCGACGGGAACCATCGGGTTCGCGTCCCGGACGCCCCCGACGCGGAGGCGCCGTGACACACCGGCGAGAGCGTGATCCCGGCCTCCGGGGACGGCACGGTGCGTCGCTGCCACTTCGTGGACACACCGCCGGGAAACCTCCATGACGGCTCCTTCGCCGGCGCCCTGCGTCCACGGGGCTGCCCGCGGGCGCCGTGCGACTGCCCCGTCGGCCACGTCCCCCCGCGGACCCCGCCGCCGTACGGGCTCTTCGCCGGCGGCGTGGCGGAGCGGATCCCGGCCGGGGGGCCGGGCCCGCCCCCGGAGGAGTACCCCGGTCAGTTCCGGATGCCGACCCCGGCGTAGGAGGCCACCGAGCGCTGCTCGGCGGGCACCTCCCCGGTGGGCCGCCAGAACGGGGTCTGCACCAGGCCCGGCTCCTCGAGCTCGAAGTTCCCGAAGAGCGGCAGGATCTCCTCGCGTGATCGCAGGGAGAGCCGCGCGGTGGCCTGCCGGTAGATCGCGGCGCCCTCCTCGGAGATGTCGGAGCTGTGGAAGTCGGCGGTCGCGTGGCTGATGACCAGACGGCTGCCGGGGGCCAGCGCCCCGGTGAGGACGGCGATGATGCCGGCCGGGTCGGCGTCGTCGTCCACGAAGTGCATCACCGATACCAGCATGAGCGCGGCCGGGCGGTCGAAGTCGATCAGACCGCGCAGGTCCGCGTGCTCGATCACCGCCTCGGGGTCGCGCAGGTCGGCGAGGAAGAAGCCGGTGTTGGTGGCACTGGTGAGCTTGGCGCCGGCGTAGACCGACACGATCGGGTCGTTGTCGATGTAGGCGACCCGCGCGTCGGGATTGACCGAGTGGGCGATCTCGTGGGTGTTGGGCGAGGTGGGGATGCCGGTGCCCACGTCGATGAACTGGTCCACGCCGGCCTCGGCGAGGGAACGCACCACGCGCTGCAGGAAGGCGCGATTGGCACGGGCGCTGATCCGCACGTCCGGGGTGAGGGCCATCATCCGCTCGGCGGCGGCGCGGTCCACCTCGTAGTTGTCCTGGCCACCCAGGTAGTAGTCGTACATGCGCGCCGGGTGCGGCTTGCCGGTGTCGATCGAATCCGGCGTGAAGCCCAGGTCGGTCACGGGGTGGTCCTCCGTAGCGGTGAGAGTGGAACCCGATGGGTTTTCGGGTCCCCGATCGGGTTCGGATCGGGGACCCGGCGGCGGGCGTGGTGACCGCGCCGGGCCCGGGGCCGCGCCGGCGGGCCGGCCCCGGGAGAGTTCAGACGGCGCGCATCAGCAGGAAATCGGCCTCGCCGGACTTGACGCCCTCGATGAAGGACTCGATCTCGTGGCGGGTGTAGATGAGAGCGGGGCCGTCCGGGTCGGTGGACTGGCGCAGGGCCACCCGTCCGTCCCGCAACCGCAGGGCCTCGACGCAGCTGCCGCCGTTGCCCCCGCTCCAGGGCTTGCGCCACCCCTCCGCGCCCAGCAGGCGGGCGGGCATGCCGTTGTAGATGCGATCCATACGTTCAGATCTCCTTGCGAATGGCACCGAGGAGAGCCTCGGTGCGGTGCACTGGCGCGGCCTGCGCGCACATCCGGTCCAGTGCCTCCCGAAAGGCCGACACGTCGTCGCGCTGATCGAAGTAGGCGGCGCCCACGAGACTCTCCGCGCACGCGACGTCGGAGAGTTCGGGGACGGGGAACCGGAACAGGTGGAATGGTCCGTACATGGCCGGGTGCAACCCGGCGGCGAAGGGCATGATCTGCAGGCGCACCCTGGGTTGCGCGGCGACCTCGATGAGGCGGCCCACCTGCTCGCGCATGACGTGGGGGCGGCCGAGGGGGCGGCGCAGCACCGTCTCGTCCATCACCACCCACAGCAGCGGCGGATCCTTGCGCTCCAGCAGTTCCTGGCGGGACATGCGCAGAGCGACCAGCCGCTCGACCTCCTCGCGCGGGGCGTGGGGCATCCCCGCCCGCAGGACGGCCGTGGCGTAGCCCTCCGTCTGCAGCAGACCGGGGACGTAGTGCGGCTCGTAGGCCCGGATCTGGTCGGCCTCGGCCTCCAGGCTGACGAAGGCGCTGAACCAGTCCGGGAGCACATCACGGTAGCGGTGCCACCACCCGGGACGGTTGGCCTCCCGGGCCAGTCCCAGGAAGGCGTCGATCTCCCCGGAGTCCTGCACACCGTAGAGCCGCAGGAGCTTCTCCACGTAGGGGACCTTCAGGCCCACCTGGGCCTTCTCCATCCGGCGGACCGTGGCGTGGGTGACGTCCAGCGCCCGGGCCGCCTCCTCATAGGTGAGACCCGCCTGTTCCCGGAGGTCGTGGAGGCGTCGTCCCAGTACCAGGCGCAGCGCCGTGGGCGCACCCGCGCCCGTCTGCCCGCCCGGCACTACCGCCGGCCTTCAACTGCCGTCATGGGAAAGAAGTTTGCCATGACGAGCGATGAACCAACAGACTGACAGGGACGATTCTGCAATTTACAGACTGCCCTCTTGCCGGATGCGAGCAACAACCAGCACAGTAGGGGTGTGGCTTTCTCCCGGCGGGCTCAGCCCTTAGAGCGCATCGACACGCCTGTTCCCCCGCTTTGCGGCACGCGGCATCGTTTCCGCCTGCCGGCGGTGGGAAGCGCGGCGGCCGAGGCCCGCAGGCTGGTGCGAATCCAGCTGACGGAGTGGCACACATCGGGGGAGACCCGCGACAACGCCCAGCTCATCGTCTCCGAACTGGTCACCAACGCCCTGCGGCACACCGGGGGGCACTTCATCGGATGCGAGCTGCGCCTGCTCGGCGGCGCGCTGCGGGTCGCGGTGTCCGGCGAGGGGTGCGGCCCGACGGGCACGCCCGAACTCCCGGACGACGACGACGAGGGCGGACGCGGCCTGGTCCTGGTGGTCGCCCTGTCCAGCTCATGGGGCGTGCGGCCCGGCGAATCGGGCTTCGGGCACGTGGTGTGGGCCGACCTTCCGCTGCGCCCGGTGGGCCCGATCGGGCTCCCCGACTGAGGACGCGTTCCCGACCCCCGCGCACCGCGGGAGCGGCGGCCGGGACACGGCGATTCTCGTTCCGAGCCGGGCGCGCCGACACCCGGGCACCCCTGCCGGAGTGCGCCTTTCCATGACACCATGCCCGGTGAACCGAACGTCGTCCGGGATGTCGAACGCATTCGACAGTCCGGACGCCGCTCCGGGGGCGGCACCGACTCCCCGGTGCGCGGTGCCGGCCCCCACCCCTCGAGAGATTGACGGAACCCGATGCCACCCGTGTCGCCCGTGCCTCCGGTCGCCCCCGCGG
>NZ_VKHT01000057.1 GCF_014141535.1 Streptomyces alkaliphilus
GGCGCCACCGTGTCGCCCCCCGCGCCCACCGGCCGCCGTCCCCGACGACGGAGACGACCGACCCTGTGGCGGGGGGTGGTCCTCGCCCTGGCGGCCGTCTACTTCCTCACCCCGTTGGTGGCCTCCTTCGTCTTCACCGTGGACACCCGCGACGGCGTCTCCTTCGACGCCTACACCGGTGTTCTCGGCGCCCGGGGCTTCACCGACAGCCTCCTGCTGTCGCTCTCCCTCGCGGTGGCCACGATCGCGCTCTCCCTGGCGCTGGCCGTTCCCGCGCTGGTGGCGGTGCGGTTGGGACCGGGGTGGTTGCGCCCGGTGGTGGAGACGGTGTGCACTCTGCCGCTGGTGGTGCCCCCGATCGCCCTGGTGGTGGGCATCAACACGGTGCTGCGATGGGGGCCGGAGCACCTGGCCCGCACCCCGCTGTACCAGACCTTCCTCGCGGTGCAGAACCCCACCTTCCCGGTGGTGCTGGTGCTCGCGTACACGGTGACGGCACTGCCCTTCGTGTACCGCTCCCTGGACGCCGGGCTGCGGGTGCTGGACGTGCGGACCCTGGTGGAGGCCGCCCGCAGTTGCGGTGCCGGCCGGTGGTACGCCCTGGCGCGGGTGATCGTGCCCAACCTCCGTTCGGCGCTGGCCGGCGCCTCCTTCCTCACGCTCGCGCTGGTACTGGGCGAGTACACCGTGGCCCGGCTGCTGGGATACCGGCCCTTCCCGGTGTGGATCGTGGAGATCGCCGACAGCCAGGGGCGGATGTCGGTCGCCGTCTCCATCCTGAGCCTGCTCGTCACCTGGGCGCTGCTGGTCGTGCTCTCGCGCGCCGGGGCCGGGGGAGCGGCCTCGGGCATCGCCGCACCGGCGGCCTCCGGCCGTCCCGTTCGAACCTCCCGCGACGTAAGGACTCCGCGATGACCGCCACCCCGCAGGCCCCGGTGGACCCGATCCCGGCGGTGCCGCCGCCCGCCGCGGTGGCGGCCGGTACCGCCGGCTCCTCCGCGCGCGTCGAACTCCGTGGCCTGCGACGCTCTTTCGGCTCCACCGTCGCCCTGGACGGGTTGGACCTG
Organism: Streptomyces alkaliphilus; assembly: GCF_014141535.1. Taxonomy (GTDB): domain Bacteria; phylum Actinomycetota; class Actinomycetes; order Streptomycetales; family Streptomycetaceae; genus Streptomyces; species Streptomyces alkaliphilus. The sequence goes on from NZ_VKHT01000057.1 coordinate 1,068, forward strand.
GCGATCCGTCCGGGTGAGCTGCTGGCCCTGCTCGGCCCCTCGGGGTGCGGCAAGACCACCGCCCTGCGCATCCTCGCCGGTTTCGAGCACCCCGACGAGGGTGAGGTGACGGTGGACGGTGCCGACATCACCGGGGTGCCCCCCAACCGCCGGGACACCGGCATGGTCTTCCAGTCCTACAGTCTGTTCCCCCACCTCACCGTCACGGAGAACGTCGTCTTCGGGCTACGGGTGCGTCGTGTCCCGGCCGCCCGGCGCCGGAAGCGGGCGGCCGAACTGCTGGAGCTGGTCGGTCTGCCCGAGCACGGTGATCGTTGGCCGCACCAGCTCTCCGGCGGCCAGCAACAGCGTGTCGCGCTGGCCCGCGCCCTGGCCCCGGAGCCCCGGGTGCTGCTGCTGGACGAGCCGCTCTCCGCGCTGGACGCCAAGGTTCGGCTGTCGCTGCGCGAGGAGATCCGGGGGTTGCAGGTGCGCCTGGGCATCACCACGGTCTTCGTCACCCACGATCAGGAGGAGGCGTTGAGCCTGGCGGACCGGGTGGCCGTCCTGCGCGCCGGCCGACTGGAGCAGTGCGCCGAGCCCGCGGAGCTGTACCGGAGGCCGGCCACGCCGTTCGTCGCCGAATTCGTGGGGACCATGAACCGTCTGCCGGGCACCCTGATCGACGGTGGTCGGCGGGTGGCGGTCGCCGCGCTGGGGGCGGAACTGCCGGTGGACGGCGCGCCGCCCCCGGGCGTCGGGGGAACCGGGGCGGCGGATGTGCTGCTGCGCCCCGAGTCCCTGCGGGTGACACCCGATCCGGAGGGCCGGGCGACGGTGGTCTCGGCCGCCTTCCTCGGTCCGGTGAGCCGGCTGCTCCTGGCCCTGCCCGGTGGTCCGACGGTGAAGGTGGACGTGCCCTCCCGGCGGGCCGTGGAGCTCGGCCCCGGCAGTCGGGTCCGGGTCGACCCGGAGGGCCACCCGGCGCTGGTGGCACCTCCGGTGGTGGACGCGGGTCGGTAGCGCGCCGGCTCCACCGTCCGGGGTGTTCTCCGGCCGTGCCCCGTCCCGTGCCCCGCCGTCGGTGGGTCGGTGCGGGGCGCGCGCCGTTCCCACCCCGGGTCGCCCCGCGCGCGAGCCGGCGGCGCTCGGATGAGCGCGTGATGCGGAACGCTCGACGCGTCTCCGGTACGTCTCCGGTGTGATGGTCGGCGTGGCCCGGGCCCCGGGTCGCCGAGCGCACCGTTCCGTACCACCCTGAAAGGGATGAATCCGGCGGCCCGACGGCCGCTCCCGCCCCCTCCGGGGTTTCGGCGTTCCGGCGAAAGGTTCGATTCCGGTGGGTGGGCGAGGGGTGAAAACGCCGCTTGGTGGCGTATGCGCGCTTGGTGAGCGTGATGCCCGCCACGAATGATGGCGATTATGCTCAGATGAGCGGTCGGCGGGGTAGCCTCCCGCTGTCAGGGCAGCCGTTCACGAGGAGTAGTCCCGTGCCGGAAACACGAACACGAGTACCCGCTGTCACCCTCGAAGCCGCGGCCCCCGCCGCTCCGCCGGTGAAGTACGTCTACGACTTCTCCGAGGGCCACAAGGACCTCAAACACCTCCTCGGCGGCAAGGGCGCCAACCTCGCCGAGATGACCAGGCTCGGTCTGCCCGTTCCCCCGGGTTTCACCATCACCACCGAGGCCTGCTGCGCCTACCTGGAGACCGGATCCGAGCCCCCGGAGCTCCGCGCCGAGGTGAGTGCGCACCTCGACGCGCTGGAACGCCGCATGGGCAAGCGCCTCGGGGAGGGTGACGATCCCCTCCTCGTCTCCGTCCGCTCCGGCGCCAAGTTCTCCATGCCCGGCATGATGGACACCGTCCTCAACATCGGTCTCTCCGACACCTCCGTGGTGGCTCTCGCCGCGCAGGCCGGGGACGAGCGCTTCGCCCTGGACTCCTACCGCCGGCTGATCCAGATGTTCGGCAAGACCGTTCTCGGTGTCGACGGTGACCTCTTCGAGGAGGCCATCGACGCGCTCAAGGCCGAGGCCGGGGTCACCACCGACATCGAACTCGACGCGGACCGCCTCACCGTCCTCGTCGACCGTTTCAAGGCGATCGTCCGCGAGCACGCCGGCCGCGAGTTCCCCCAGGACCCCCGCGAGCAGATGGACCTCGCCATCCGCGCCGTCTTCGACTCCTGGAACGGCGACCGCGCCCGCCTGTACCGGCGGCAGGAGCGGATACCCCACGACCTGGGCACCGCGGTCAACATCTGCTCCATGGTCTTCGGCAACCTCGGCCCCGACTCCGGCACCGGCGTCGCCTTCACCCGGGACCCCGCCACCGGACACCAGGGCGTCTACGGCGACTACCTGCAGAACGCCCAGGGCGAGGACGTCGTCGCCGGCATCCGCAACACCGTGCCGCTCGCCGAACTCGAACGCCTCGACAAGGCGAGTTACGACCAACTCCTGTCCATCATGGAGACCCTGGAGAACCACTACCGGGACCTGTGCGACATCGAGTTCACCATCGAGCGCGGCACCCTGTGGATGCTCCAGACCCGGGTCGGCAAGCGCACCGCCGCCGCCGCCTTCCGGATCGCCACGCAGCTCGTGGACCAGGGGCTCATCGACGAGGCCGAGGCGCTGCGGCGGGTCAACGGTGAACGCCTCGCCCAGCTGATGTTCCCCCGGTTCGACCCCGACGCCGAGGTCGAGCACCTCGCCTCCGGCCTCCCCGCCTCGCCCGGTGCCGCCGTCGGTCGCGTGGTCTTCGACTCCGCCACGGCCGTCGAGCGGGCCGCCACCGGCGAGGCCGTCATCCTGGTGCGCCGGGAGACCAACCCCGATGACCTGGACGGCATGATCGCCGCCGCCGGCATCCTCACCTCGCGCGGCGGCAAGACCTCGCACGCCGCCGTCGTGGCCAGGGGAATGGGCAAGACCTGCGTCTGCGGTGCCGAGGAGATCGAGGTGGACACCGCCGCCCGCCGGCTGACCGTCCGCCGCCCCGGCGGGGAGCCCGTGGTGATCACCGAGGGCGAGACGATCTCCATCGACGGCTCCACCGGCCGGGTCCACCGGGGTGAGGTCCCGGTGGTGCCGTCACCGGTCGTGGAGTACTTCGAGGGCCGCGTCGCCCCCGACGACCCGGGCGCCGACGATCTGGTGCGCGCGGTGGGTCGGATCATGGGCATCGCCGACGCCGCCCGCCGGCTGGAGGTCCGCGCCAACGCCGACACCGCGGCCGACGCAGCCCGGGCCCGCCGTTTCGGTGCCCGCGGTATCGGGTTGTGCCGCACCGAGCACATGTTCCTCGGCGAACGCCGCGGGCTGGTCGAGCACCTCATCCTCGCGGAGGGGGAGGAGGATCGCCTCAGGGCCCTGGACGCCCTGTTGCCGCTGCAACGGGCCGACTTCACCGAACTGTTCGAGGCGATGGACGGCCTGCCGGTGACGGTCCGGCTGCTCGACCCCCCGCTGCACGAGTTCCTGCCGGACCTCACCGAACTGTCGGTGCGCGTCGCGCTGGCCGAACGGAACGGCGACCACGGCGCGCTCGACGAGCAGGACCGTCGGCTGCTGCCCGCCGTCCGCCGCCTGCACGAGCAGAACCCGATGCTGGGGCTGCGCGGCGTGCGGCTGGGACTGGTCATCCCCGGCCTGTTCTCCATGCAGGTGCGGGCGATCGCGGAGGCCGCCGCCGACCGCCGGCTCGCGGGGGGTGATCCGTGGGTCGAGATCATGATCCCGCTGGTCGGCACGGTGCAGGAGCTCGAGATCGTCCGCGAGGACGCCGAGCGGATCGTCGCGGACATCGAGCGGGAGCGGGGCGTGGAGCTCGGTCTGAGCCTGGGCACGATGATCGAACTGCCCCGGGCCGCCCTCACCGCGGGCCAGATCGCCGAGTGCGCCGACTTCTTCTCCTTCGGCACCAACGACCTGACCCAGACCGTGTGGGGCTTCAGCCGCGACGACGTCGAGGCCAGCTTCTTCGGCGCCTACCTGGAGAAGGGCATCTTCGGCATCTCGCCGTTCGAGACGATCGACGTGGACGGGGTCGGCGCCCTGGTGCGCACCGCCGTCCGGGCCGGGCGCGCCGCCCGCCCCGACCTCAAGCTCGGGGTCTGCGGCGAGCACGGCGGCGACCCGGAGTCGGTGCACTTCTTCCACGAGGTCGGGCTGGACTACGTGTCCTGCTCACCCTTCCGGGTCCCGGTGGCCCGGCTGGAGGCGGGCCGGGCGGTGGTCGGCTGAGCCGACCGATCGCCCCGGCCCACCGGAGGACGCCGCCGCACCCCGACCCTCACCGCGGCGGCGGCCTCCGGTGACACGGGGGACGAGGGGGCGGTACCTGTGCGGAGGTGCCGCCCCCTCGACGTGCCCGGTCGCCGGGCCCCCGGGGCGCGGACCCGCTCACGCCCCCGTGGTACCGGTGGGTCGGACGCCGTCGTCCAGGGCCGCCTCGACCGTCGGGTGGGCGGGGAGGATTCCGTCCAGCCCCATGATGCTCAGCACCCGGGCGGTGTGCGCCGGGACGTTCACCAGCGCCACGCGCGCTCCCGCGTCCACGGCGCGGTGGCGTGCCGTGATGAAGCCGGTGATGCCGCTGGAATCGCAGAACTCCAGGCCGTCGAGGTCGATGACGAGGACCTCGCCGGGGTTGTGGGTCAGCTCGCGCAGCGTTCGGTGGAAGAGCTCGGCGCTGTGGAAGTCGAGTTCGCCGCGTACGGCCAGGATCGTTCCGTTCCGGATCCGCCGGATGCCGGTGATCAGCTCGGTCATGTGGGTGTCCCGGGGGCTTGCGGATGGTGCGGGGGAACACCGAGCGCGAGGAGCGCGGTGTCGTCGTCCGCTCCCGGGTCGAACGTCCCGAGCAGAGCGGTCGCGACGTCGACCAGATGATGGGCCCGCGCGGGTGCCAGGTTCTCCGCGAAGGTGAGCAGCGCGCGCTCACCGTAACGGGAGGACTCCGGACCGACGCGGGCCTCGGTGAGTCCGTCGGTGTACAGCAGGAGGGTGTCGCCGGCCCGCAGGGTGACCTCGGTGCCGACGAAGCGCGGGTCGGGCAGGACGCCGACCAGCACTCCGCCCGGGGTGGGCAGGTACTCCGCGCCACCGTCCGAGCGGAGCAGCAGGGCGGGAGGATGGCCGCCGCCGGCGAACCGGATCGAGTACGCGCCGGGTATGCCGTCCCCGTCGGTGTCCAGCGGACTCAGCGAACCGGCGATGACGGTGCAGTGGCGCGGGTCCCCACCGGCACCCCGTTCGTACAGGACGCCGTTGAGGACGTGCAGCGCGCCCACCGCGTCCGGTTCGTGCAGGACGGCGGCACGCAGGGTGTAGCGGATCAACGAGGTCACGGCGGCGGCCTCGGGCCCCTTCCCGCAGACATCGCCGAGGAAGAACCCCCACCGTCCCTCACCCAGCGGGAAGAGGTCGTAGAAGTCGCCGCCCAGGTGATCGGGGGAGGCGGTGTGGTAGTGGGCGGCGGCCTCCAGGTTCGGCACGGAGGGCAGGGAGGGCGGCAGGAGGCTGCGCTGGAGGGTGGCCAGAACCTCCCGGAGCCGGCGGCGTTCCCGCTCGGTGCTCTCCCGTTCCCGTTCGGCCGTCGCCGCGGCCTCCTCGGCCTCCCGACGGGCCCGCAGCAGTTCGTTCTCGTAGGCCCGGCGCTCCCTGGCGTCGAAGACGGTGGTGCGGATGAGCAGGTGTTGTCCGTCGGAGCCCTTCTTCACACCGGAGGTCACCAGGACCGGGAGCCGCCCGCCGTCGGCCCGGCGCAATTCCAGGGCGACGCCGGAGACCTCGCCCTGCATCCGCAGCAGCGGCGCGAAGTGGGTCTCGTGGTAGAGCCGGCCGCCGACGGTGAGGAGGTCCGAGAAACGCATCCGCCCCACCACCTCCTCGCGGGTGAGGCCCAGCCAGCCCAGCAGGGTGGTGTTGATCCGCGCGATCTCACCGTCCAGCAGGGTGGAGAGATAGCCGCACGGCGCGTGTTCGTACAGGTCCTCGGCACTGTCCTCGAGCAGTGCCGTGAAGCCCTCGGTGCCGGGCGTCGCCGGTCCGGCACCGGTCGCGCCCCCGCGCCCGGTGTCGCCGCCGTCGGCACCCGGCGGGGTCATCGGCCGCGCTCCCGGAGGAAGGAGAGGATCGCCCCGGCGGTGGCCTCGGGGGCGCTGAGATGGGGGCAGTGGCCGGTGGCCTCGAGCGTCACCAGCGTGCTGCCGGGGATCGCCGCGTGCACGTGGGCTCCGACCTCCCGCGGCGCGATGGGGTCCCGCTCGCACTCCAGGATCAGGGTCGGCACGCGCAGCCCCGGCAGCTCGTCGCGGGTGTCCGAGAGGAAGGTGGTCCGGGCGAAGACGCGGGCGATCGTCGGATCGGTGGCGCAGAAGCTCTCGGTCAGTTCCTCACCCAGCTCGGGACGCCCGGGGTTGCCCATGATCACCGGGGCCATGGCCGCCGACCAACCGAGGTAGTTGGAGTCCAGCGCGTCCAACAGCTCCTCGATGTCGGCCTCGGTGAAGCCGCCGCGGTAGCCGGTCCCGGGGTCGTCGAGGTAGCGGGGCGAGGGCGCCACCATCACCAGCTCGGAGAACAGGTGCGGGGCCCGGGCGACCGCCCGGACCCCGATCATGGCGCTGACCGAGTGGCCGACGAAGATCACGTCGCGCAGGTCGAGCTCCTCGCAGATCTCCAGGACGTCCCGGGCGTAACCGTCCAGGCTCGCGTAGCGCTCGGGGTTCCAGGAGGCGAGGTCGGACCGGCCGGAACCGACGTAGTCGAAGAGGACGACCCGGTACCGTTCGGCCAGCGCGGGCACCATCAGCCGCCACATGTTCTGATCGCACCCGAACCCGTGTGCCGGCATCACCACCGGGCCGTCGGGCCGGCCGGTGATCACGACGTTGTTGCGCCTGCGCACGTCCATGGGGACATCCTGCCACCGATCGGGCCCGTACGGGCGTGATCGTCGTCGAACGACGCGGGCGCGGCGAGCCGCCGGGAGGGACGGGCCGGGAACGGGTGGCCACCGCCGTGCCGACACCCCGCCGGGGTGGTCGACACGGCGGCACCGGATCACAGCGCGCCCGGTCGCAGCCGCTTGTCGATCGCCACCACCACCGAGGCCAGGGCGGCCAGGGCCAGCACCCGGGCCCAGGTGTCCGGGCCGATCGGCTCGGTGTGGAAGAGGGTGTTCATCACCGGCACGTAGGTGATGAACACCTGCGCGAGGATCTGCAGGCCCACTCCGAGGAGGATCCACGGGTTGGTGAAGAACCCCACCCGCCAGGCCGGTTGCCGCAGCGACCGGCAGCTGAAGAGGTAGAACACCTGAACCGCGATGACCACGTTCATCGCCGCGGTGCGGGCCGCCTCGTCGGAGGCACCGATCGAGCGTTCGTACGAGAACAGCCACATCGCCGCGGCCACGATCAGCACGCCCACCAGCAGCACCCGCAGGCCCAACGCCCTGGTCAGCAGGGGTTGCGAGGGGCTGCGCGGCGGCCGGTCCATGATCCCGCGCTCGCGCGGCTCGAAGGCCAGCATCAGCCCCAGCAGCACGGCGGTGGTCATGTTCACCCAGAGGATCTGGGTGGGCAGCACCGGCAGGGCGGTGCCCATCACGATCGCGGCGAGGATGACCAGCGCCTGTCCCATGCTGGTGGGCAGGATCCAGACGATGAACTTGGAGAGGTTGTCGAAGACGCCCCGGCCCTCCTCCACCGCCGCCTCGATGGTGGAGAAGTCGTCGTCCAGCAGCACCGCGTCGGAGGCCTCCTTGGCCACCTCGGTGCCGCCGCGACCCATCGCCACGCCGATGTCCGCCTGGCGCAGCGCCGGCGCGTCGTTCACACCGTCGCCGGTCATCGCCACGACCTCGTCGCTCTGCTGAAGGGCCTCCACCATCCGCAGCTTCTGCTCGGGGGAGACCCGGGCCAGGACGGTGGCCTCCCGCAGCGCGGTGCGGTACTCCTCCGGCGGCATGGCCGCCAGCTCCCCGCCGGTCACCACGGCGCCGGGCCGATCGGTGGGCAGCCCGAGGTCGGTGGCCACGGCCCGGGCGGTCGCCATGTGGTCACCGGTGATCATCTTCACCTCGATACCGGCCCGCCGGCAGGTGGCCACGGAGTCCCGGGCGGCGTCGCGCGGCGGATCCATCATGGCGTGCAGACCGGTGAGGACGAAGCCGGAGCCCGCTCCCTTCCCGTCGTGACTCTTCCCTCCGTGAGCCTCCCCGTCCTCCCCTTCACCCGCGCCGTTGAGGGAGCGAGCCCCGGCGGGGCCGGTCCGCATCGCGGTGGCCAGCACCCGAAGGCCGTGTCCGGCCAACTCCTCCACGGCCCGCTCCACGGCCTCCCGGTCCAACGGACGCGGCAGGCCGTCGGCGCCCATCTCCCGCTCGCAGATCGGCAGCAGGCCCTCCACGGCCCCCTTGACGAGGGTGACGGTGCCGCCCTCGGCGGGGTGTTCGTGCAGCGTCACCATGCGCCGCCGCCCGGAGCTGAACGGCACGGTGTCCAGCCGCGGCAACTCGGTGCCCACCCCGGCGGGGTCCAGACCCAGCTTGGCCCCGACGGCCAGCAGCGCACCCTCGGTGGGATCGCCGATCAGTTTCCACCGGTCGCGCTCCGCCTCGTGCGTCAGGCGGGCATCGTTGCAGGCGACGCCGGCCAGCAGGGTCCACCGCAGGGCTTCGCCGCCGGCGGTCGCGTCCGGCAGGGGTTCGCCGTCGGGGCCGACCACGGTCCCCTCCGGGGCGTAACCGGTGCCCTCCACGGTGAACACCGCGTCCGGGGTCCACACCCGCCGCACGGTCATCTCGTTCCGGGTCAGGGTGCCGGTCTTGTCCGAACAGATGACGGTGGTCCCACCCAGCGTCTCCACGCAGGGCAGGCGTCGGATGACCGCCTGACGCCTCGCCATCCGCGCCACCCCGATGGCCAGCGTGATGGTGACGACGGCGGGCAACCCCTCGGGGATGGCGGCCACCGCCAGCGCGACGGCCGCGGTGAAGGTGAGGCCGAGCTCGTCGCCGCGCAGCAGGCCCAGGACGAAGGTGACCGCGGCCAGGACGAGGATCGCGACCGTCAACACCTTGCTGAAGGAATCCAGCTTGCGGGTGAGCGGGGTGGCGAGGGTGTCGGCACCGCCCACCAGGCGGTGGATCTCCCCGAGTTCGGTCTCGCCACCGGTGGCGACGACCACGCCCGTGCCGGTGCCCCCGGTGACCAGGGTGCCGGACCAGATCATGTTCCGTCGGTCGGCGACGACCGTCTCCACGGGGAGGGCCGACTCGTCCTTGGACACCGGCAGCGACTCGCCGGTGAGGGCGGACTCGTCCACCCGCAACTCGGCCGGACGCACCAGCCGCAGGTCGGCGGGGACCTTGTCCCCGGCGGCCAGGTGGACCAGGTCGCCGGGGACAAGGTCCTCGGAGTCGACACTGTGCGGGACCCCGTCGCGCACCACCTTCGCCCGGGTGCGGACCATGGCGCGCAGCGCGTCCAGGGCGGCCTCGGCGCGGGACTCCTGGACGAAGCCGATCACCGCGTTGGCGAGCACCACGGCCATGATGACGGCGGAGTCCACCGGCTCGTCGAGCAGCAGGGCGACCAGCGCGGCCACCAGCAGCACGTAGATCAGCGGGTGGTGGAACTGTCGGAGCAGCCTGACCAGGATGCCGCTGCCGCCGGCCTGCGGCAGCGAGTTGGGTCCCCAGCGTTCCAGGCGGGACTTCGCCTCGTCGGAGGTCAGACCGCGGTCGGGGTCGGTCCCCAGGAGCAGTACGACCTCGTGCGTGTCCAGTCGGTGGGCCTCGGGGCGCCGCTCGCGGTCATCGGAACCCCCGCTTCCCCCGACCCCGTCCCGGATCCCGACGCGCCCGTCGCCGGCGGGGGCGCTCATGCCGCTGCGGGGGTCGACGGGACGGTGGTCCCGGGGGTCGTCCACCCTCGGCCGTCCCCGGGCGTGTTCGTCCCGGCGGGGTCGTACGACGAGGCCGGCGACACGAGAACAAGGGTGCGACCGGGCGGTTCGCGGCGGACGCTCCCGCGTGGCGGGCGCGCCCGGTGGGGCGGGGTGCCGGTGCCGATCGGGTCGACCGCTGATCGGCCGACGCCGATCTCGATGAGGGACGGGGGCGTTGTCCGGGACCGGGCCAGTACCACGGGACATCCCTTCGGAACATGTGGGGCCCGGTCGATCTCCTCCCGGGCCCGACGGGGGCGGGGTCGGTCTCGGCCGTGCCGCCCCCGGCCCGGGTGGTCGCGGGCCGGTCGGCCGTCCCGGTGGGGTGTGGGATCGACCGTGGTGGTCGGCCCCACCCGCCGGGACGGAATCGGAACGGTCGGCCGGTGATCTCCACGATACGGCCCGGGCCCGTCCGGCCCCCGTCGCCGACCAGGTCGCAGGATCCCCCGTTTCGGCCCTTGACATCGTTCTCGGTTGCCGTCGCTCCTCCGGGTCCCCTCGTGGCGGGGACGGCCCCGTTCGCGG
>NZ_VKHT01000570.1 GCF_014141535.1 Streptomyces alkaliphilus
CCTCGCCCCCTCCGCCGCCGGCGCCGCCCCGAAGCCGGGCCCGAAGCCCGCCCCGGAGGTGCCCGGCGGCGGTGACCTCGACCTGAACCTCATCGGCCGGTACGAGAGCGGCGTGTACGGCGAGTCCGCAGCCGAGATCACCGCATGGGACCCGGACACCGCTCGCCTGTTCGTGGTCAGCGCGGTCGCCGGCGCGGTGGACGTCCTGGACCTCTCCGACCCCACCGATCCGCGCAAGGTCGGCGAGCTGGAGGCCCCCGGCGCCAACAGCGTCGCCGTCCACGACGGGCTGGTGGCCGTCGCCCGCGAGGCGTCCCCGAAGACCGCCCCCGGCACGGTCGCCTTCTTCCGCGCCTCCGACCTGCGGCCCATCCGCGAGGTCCGCGTCGGCGCCCTCCCCGACGCCCTCACCTTCACCCCCGACGGAAAGCGAGTGGTCGTCGCCAACGAGGGTGAGCCCGACTCCTACTGCGCCGACGGCACCGACCCCGAGGGCACGATCAGCGTCATCACCCTGCCGCCCGGCACCCGCACCACCACCCTGAACGGGGTGCGTGTCGCCACCGCCGACTTCCGTGCCTGGAACGGCCGCGAGGACGAACTGCGCGCCGCCGGCGTGCGGATCCTCGGCCCCGGCGCCTCCGCCGCCCGCGACCTGGAGCCCGAGTACGTCGCGGTCTCCGAGGACTCGAGGACCGCGTGGGTCACCCTCCAGGAGAACAACGCCATCGCCGTCGTCCACCTGCCGAGCGCCCGGGTCACCGACATCGTGCCGCTGGGCCTCAAGGACCACTCCCTGCCGGGCAACGGCCTGGACGCCTCCGACCGCGACAACGCGATCAACATCACCGAGTGGCCGGTCATGGGCATGTACCAGCCGGACTCCATCGCCGCCTTCACCGCCCCGGCCGCCGGCGGCGAGGCGGGTAAGGGGAAGCCGGGCAAGGGCGGGAAGCGGGGCGGGAGCGAGGAGTTCCTGGTCATCGCCAACGAGGGCGACGCCCGCGACTGGGGCTGCTACAACGAGGAGGTCCGGGTCAACGCCCTGACCCTGTCGCCCGAGGTCTTCCCGAACGCCGCCGAACTGCGGAACAACGCCAACCTCGGCCGGCTGACCGTCTCGGTGGAGTCCCCGCGCGACGAGCGGGGACGCGTCACCGAACTGCACGTCTTCGGCGGCCGGTCGGTCTCCGTGCTGGACTCCGAGGGCCGGATGGTCTGGGACTCCGGCGACCACCTGGAGCGGCTGACCGCCGAACTGTTCCCCGACGACTTCAACGCCAACAACAGCGGGAACGACTCCTTCGACACCCGCAGCGACAACAAGGGCCCCGAGCCCGAGGGCGTGGTCGTCGGCACCGTGGACGGCACCCCGTACGCCTTCGTCGGCCTGGAGCGGATCGGCGGTGTGGTGGTCTACGACCTCACCGACCCGCGCGCCCCGCGCCCGGCCGGGTACGTCAACAGCCGGGACTTCTCCGGCGACGCCGAGGCCGGCACCGCCGGTGACCTGGGACCGGAGGGGCTGACCTTCATCCCGGCGGAGGAGAGCCCGAACGGCCGACCGCTGCTGGTCGTCGCCCACGAGGTCAGCGGCACCACGACGGTGTACGAGATCTCCTGACACCCCCGACCCCGCGCCCCGGGCCCGGCGGATCCCCCCGCCGGGCCCGGGGCGCGCCCGCGTGCGGCCGAGTCCGTCGGTCGCCTCTCGACGACACAGACCTACAGGAAAACTTTAGTTTCGTGTCCCTCGACTGCACGAAACTAAAAGAAAACTGGAGGAAGTGGCTGCTAGGGTGGCTCCGTGCTCGGAGATGAGACGATCCGTGATCGCCTGTGGCGGATCGCGAGTCGTCAGCGCGGTTACTTCACCGCCGCTCAGGCGCTGGCGGCCGGCTACTCCTACCAGGCTCAGCACTTTCACGCACAACGAGGCAACTGGCACCGCGTTGCTCGGGGGATCTACCGCTTCCGGGAGTACCGGGACCTTCCCGGCTCCAACACGGACCATCTGGTGCGCTGGGCACTGTGGAGCGGGGACAGAGCAGTGGTCTCGCACACCACCGCGCTGACGGTCCACGACCTGGGTATCGCCAACCCCACGGAGATCCACCTCACGGTGCCGCCGGGCTTCCGGAAGAAGGACCCCGCGGTCGTCCTGCACCGGACGGACCTGCCCCATTCCGACATCGAACAGCACGAGGGCTTTCGGGTCACCACCCCGGCACGGGCCATCGCCGAATGTGCCGCATCGCTGGTGGATCAGGACGTGCTCGATTCGGCCGTGTCCGAGGCATTGGAACGTGGTCTCCTCTCACGCCGCCGTCTGCTCCGTGCCGCACAGGATCTCGGCAACCGAGCCGAACTGGGTGTGGAGCGTGCTTTGAACTCGGAGGCGACATGAAACGGTACGCAGACGCCGCAGCGCTTCGACAAGGGCTCGAAGCCAGGTTGAAGCAGCAATCCGAGTCGGATGGCACTGATTTGGGACGACTGCGCCGGCGGGTGGTTTTCGACCGGCTCGCTGCCCGCTTGTCGGTGGACGGCGAGGCCGAGTGGATTCTCAAGGGCGGAGCCGCCCTGGAGTTCCGGCTGCGTGACCGCGCCCGGGCCACCAAGGACCTCGACCTCGCGGTACGTGCCGGGGAGGTGGACGGTGGCGTGATTCGCGAGGCACTGCTCGACGCCCTGTCGGAGGATCCCGACAAGGACTGGTTCACCTTCCGGGTCGGCGCTCCGACCGTGCTCGCCGCCGATGCCGCGGGACGGCCGGCATGGAGGTTCTCGGTTGAGGCGGGCCTCGCGGGCAAGCCGTTCGCGGGTATCCGACTGGATGTTGCCGCGCGTGGTGAGGAGGTGGCGGCCACGGAGCCTCTGCCCCTCCTCGGCGTTCTGGACTTCGCGGGTGTTCCCGCGCGGGTCATCGATGCGGTGGACCGCCGGCAGCACTTCGCGGAAAAGCTCCACGCGCTCACCCGCGATTACGGGAATCGACCCAATACGCGTGTCAAGGATCTGACCGATCTCGTGCTGCTCATCGAGAACGGTCTCGAGCCCGATCATCGGCTGTATGCGGTGGTCCGGCATGTCTTCACGGTCCGGGCGACCCATTCCCTGCCCGACACACTTCCCCCGCCACCGCCGGAATGGCGGCACACCTACCCTCGGCTGGCCACCGGCCTGACGGAGACGCCGCCGGTTCTGGACGCGGCGGTGAACCTGGTGGAGGTCTTCTGGGCCGAAACCACGGGTGGGGCCACCAGGGCGAAGCCGTGATGCCGGTCATCCACTTCTCCACCCGGCCGGCAGGGCCGGGTGGAGCGCTCCTGCCTTCCCTGATCGGCCGTCACGTTGGGCCGTGTCCGGCTCAGCGGGGGGCGGGGTGGGTGAGGA
>NZ_VKHT01000571.1 GCF_014141535.1 Streptomyces alkaliphilus
GGGGTGCGGTGGGTGGAGCCGGTCCACGCCGGGCGGGCCGGGCGTTTGACGACCGGGCGGAAGACCTCCGCCAGCTCCTCCTTGTTGAGCGTCTCCCTCTCGAGCAGCTCCAGGACCAGGTTGTCCAGCACGTCCCGGTTCTCGACCAGGATCTCCCAGGCCTCGTTGTGAGCGGCCTCGATGAGGCGCTTGACCTCCTCGTCCACCACCCCCGCGATCTCCTCGGAGTAGTCGCGCTGGTGGCCCATCTCCTTGCCCAGGAAGGGCTCGGAGGAGTCGGATCCGAACTTGATCGCGCCCAGCCGCTCGCTCATGCCGTACTGGGTGACCATCGCGCGGGCCGTCGCGGTGGCCTTCTCGATGTCGTTGCCCGCGCCGGTGGTCGGATCGTGGAAGACCAGTTCCTCGGCCGCGCGTCCACCGAGCATGTAGGCCAGCTGGTCCAGCATCTCGTTGCGGGTGGTGGAGTACTTGTCCTCCTCCGGCAACACCATCGTGTACCCCAGGGCCCGACCGCGGGAGAGGATCGTGACCTTGTGCACCGGGTCGCTGTTGGGGCTGGCCGCCGCCACCAGGGCGTGTCCGCCCTCGTGGTAGGCGGTGATCAGCTTCTCCTTGTCGCTCATGATCCGGGTCCGCTTCTGCGGACCGGCCACGACCCGGTCGATGGCCTCGTCGAGGAACTTGTTGTCGATCAGCTTGGCGTCGGCACGGGCGGCGAGCAGCGCGGCCTCGTTGAGCACGTTGTTGAGGTCCGCGCCGGTGAAGCCGGGGGTGCGGCGGGCGACGGCACCCAGGTCCACGTCCGGGGCGACCGGCTTGCCCTTCTTGTGGACCTTGAGGATCTCCAGCCGGCCCTTCATGTCGGGACGGTCGACGGCGATCTGCCGGTCGAAGCGCCCCGGGCGCAGCAGCGCGGGGTCCAGGATGTCGGGGCGGTTGGTGGCGGCGATGAGGATGACGCCGCCCTTGACGTCGAAGCCGTCCATCTCGACCAGCAACTGGTTGAGGGTCTGCTCGCGCTCGTCGTGACCGCCGCCCATACCGGCGCCGCGGTGCCGGCCGACGGCGTCGATCTCGTCCACGAAGACGATGGCCGGGGCGTTCGCCTTGGCCTGCTCGAACAGGTCGCGGACCCGGGAGGCGCCCACACCGACGAACATCTCGACGAAGTCGGACCCGGAGATGGAGTAGAACGGCACCCCGGCCTCGCCGGCGACCGCCCGGGCGAGCAGGGTCTTGCCGGTGCCGGGCGGGCCGTAGAGCAGCACACCCTTGGGGATCTTGGCGCCGACGGCCTGGAACTTGCCCGGCTCCTGGAGGAACTCCTTGATCTCGTGCAGTTCCTCGACGGCCTCATCGGAACCGGCGACGTCGTCGAAGGTGGTCTTCGGGGTGTCCTTGGTGATGAGCTTGGCCTTGGACTTGCCGAAGTTCATCACCCGCGAGCCGCCGCCCTGCATCTGGCTCATCAGGAACAGGAAGATCAGCAGGATCAGCAGGATGGGCAGGAAGGAGAGCAGGATGCCGACGAAGGCGTTCTGCGACTGCGGGCTGACGGTGTACCCGTCGGGCAGCAGTCCCTCCTCGTCCTGGTACTTGGCCTGGAGGAGCTTGGCCAGTTCGCTGCCCTGCTCGCCGATGTAGCTGGCCTGGACGGCGGTGGCCCCCTGGATCTCCTCGCCTTCCTTCAGCTCGAGCTTGATCCGCTGCTCGTCACCGGTGGTCAGCTCGGCGGATCGGACCTTGTTCTGGTTGATCGCCTGCACGACCTCGGCGGTGTCGACCGTCGTGTAGCCCTCGGAGGTGCGGAACACGTTCATCAACAGGATCACGGCGAGGACGGCCAGCATGATCCACATGACCGGCCCACGGAAGTAGCGCTTCACGTCTCTCCACACGGGGCCGCGCAGCCCCGTCCCTCCTGCCACATCGAGGCACAGCCCCCGGACGGGATCCGCTGTGCGTGCGGTGTCCTGATTCGGCCGGCGCGCTCCCGGCACAGAACAAGCTGACTCCTCGCGACGGTACCCCGGGGGAACCGTTCGGCGCTGCCGAGGCGCCGGGAACGATTCCTCGCGGCGCCGCCCGGACGCCGGCTTACGGCCGGCCGCGCGGGGCGCCCGGACCGTCGGCCCCGGGGGTGCGACGGCGGGGAGTACACCGGTTCAACGCGGTGGGCCGCCCCGGGGTTCCGCTCCCACCGGCCAACCGCCGGCGGGAGCGGGGTATTCCGCGTCACACCGTCCCCGCCGCGCCGGTCAGCCGCCGTGCACGTGCGGGGCGAGGGTGCCGACGAACGGCAGGTTGCGGTACTTCTCCGCGTAGTCCAGGCCGTAGCCGACGACGAACTCGTTGGGGATGTCGAAGCCGACCCAGCGGACGTCGATGTCGACCTTCGCGGCGTCGGGCTTGCGCAGGAGGGTCATGATCTCCAGGGAGGCCGGCTCGCGGGACCCCAGGTTGGCCAGCAGCCAGGAGAGGGTCAGCCCGGAGTCGATGATGTCCTCGACGATCAGGACGTTCTTGTCCTTGATGTCGGTGTCCAGGTCCTTGAGGATGCGGACCACCCCGGAGGACTGGGTGCCGGCCCCGTAGGAGGAGATCGCCATCCAGTCCATGGTCACCGGCGTGGCCAGGGCCCGGGCCAGGTCGGCCATGACCATCACCGCGCCCTTGAGGACCCCCACGATGAGGAGGTCCTTCCCGTCGTACCGGGCGTCGATCTCCCCGGCCAGCTCGGCGAGCCTGGAGTCGATCTCGTCCTTGGTGATGAGCACCGTTTGAAGGTCCGCGCCCAGGTCTTTCTCTCGCACCGTCGCCACTCTCTATCGGATCGCCTGCTGCAGCACCAGTCTGCCACCCTGCCGACGCGCCTCGACGCGGCCCGGGAGGTTGAGGGGTCGCTGACCCCGCCAGGCGGTGATCAGACGGTCCGTTTCCTCGATGTGACGGGCGAACAGGGAGCCGGCCGGGGCGCCGGCGGCGATGGCGGCGCGGCGCAGCACCCGGCGACGCACGGCGGGCGGGAGCTCGCCGAGGACGGCGATGTCGAGGGTGCCGTCGGGACCGGTGGCGGTGCGGGCGGCGCGCTCGGCCCAGGCGTCGAGGGCGTCCGCGTCGTCCCGGAAGAGCCGGGCCGTTCGGGAGAGCGCCTCCGTGACGCCCCGGCCCAGCGCCTTCTCCAGCGCGGGCAGCGCCTCGTGGCGGACCCGGGAGCGGGTGAAGGAGGGGTCGGCGTTGTGCGGGTCGTCCCAGACCGGCAGGTGCTGGCGTTCACAGGCCAGGCGGGTGGTGCGCCGATCGGTGTCCAGAAAAGGACGACGGTAGCGGCGGTGCTCGCCGGGTTCCGGCCGGCCGGGCCGGGGGGCGGTGCGGGTGCCGGC
>NZ_VKHT01000572.1 GCF_014141535.1 Streptomyces alkaliphilus
GAGGAGGGCCACGAGGTGGCCCTCGACGGCGGGGACGGCGACGGCGACGACGGGTAGGGGGAGGGCGGGCTCATCCCCCTACCGAGCCCTCCGGACTCCGGCCGGGGCCCCGCTCTCCCGCCCGTCCGTGGAACGGATCCCGTCGCTCGGCGGCGTGCCGGCGGCCGGGGGCGTCCCCGGCCGCCGGGAGCGGTCAGGGCGTTCCGGCCCCCTCGGCCGGCTCCACCAGTCGCAGGCGGTGGGCTAGGGCGGCGGCCTCGCCGCGCCCGCCGACCTCCAGCTTGGCGAGGATGTTCGAGACGTGGACGCTCGCCGTCTTGGGCGCGATGAACAGTTCGCCGGCGATCTGCCGGTTGGTGCGCCCGGCGGCCACCAGCGCCAGCACGTCCCGTTCCCGGGCGGTCAGGCCGAACGCCGCCGCGCGGTCGGCCGGGGCCGGCCCGACTTCTCCCGATTCCCCGCCGTCACCTTCGGTCGACGAGTCCTCGGCCGGCCCTTCACCGGGCAGGACGAGCCGGGCCGCGGCGGTCAGTCGGTCGATCCTTGCCGTCAGGGGTCGGGCACCGAGGTCGACCGCCGTCGCCCGGGCCGCCGCCAACAGGCCGGCGGCCCGCTCCCGATCCGGCGGCCCGCCCGCCGGGAGCAGCGATTCCGCCCAGCGGATCCGGACCTCCGCCAGCCGGTGGGGCGTTCCCATCGGCTCCAACCGGACGACCATCCGCTCCCAGTCGCCGGGTGCGGCACGTCCCTCGGCGGAGGCGAGGAGGAGGTCCGTCAGGTCGGCGAGGACCGCCCATATCGGTTCTCCCCGGGAGACGGTCGCCGAGGCCGCGGCGATCCCGGTCCGGGCCTGCACCGCTCCGCCGACGGACGCGGGATCGCCCCGCCCGTCCGCCTCCGCCGCCGCCACGGCGACCAGCAACTGTCGGGAGAGGGCCTGATAATGGGGCACGTTCAGGTCCGGGATGCGCTCGGCGAACAGCTCACGGACCCGGGGCAGGTCACCCGCCGCGGCGGCGAGGACGACGCGCAGCTCGGTGAGCGGGAGAAGGTACTGCGGGGCGAGAGTCGTGCCCCCGATCCGGTCGATCTCCCGCTCGGCACGCTCCTCGATGTCCACCAGCATCTCCCGGGCGACCCCGATGTCCCCGCGCAACACCGCCAGGTGGGCACGGAGAATGCGGCCGATCAGAACGGGGCGCGGGTTGGCGTTCCCGCCCTCCACCTCCCGGAGGATGTCCTCGGCGGCCGACCAGCGGCCCAGTTGCACGAGGATCGCCGCGTGGTTGGTGGCCAACCAGGTGCGCGCGGTCTCCTCCAGCCCGAACCGCGAGGCCAGTGCCCGGCCCCACTCGGCGGTCTCCACCGCCTCGCCGAACCGACCCAGCAGGCCGAGGGTCGCGATCAGGTTGTTCAGTGTGCGCCCCAGCAGGTCCGCGTCCGCCCGCCGGACGACTCGATCGAGTACGGCGCGCATCTCGGCCAGGGCGCCCGCGCCCTCCCCCGCGTTGGCCCGGACACCCGCCAGGGTGAGCCGCGCGTACAGCTCGGTGCTCTCCACACCCAGCTCACGGGCCACCTCCACGGCGCGTTGTGCGGCGGCGAGAGCCTCGGGGGTGTGTTCGTCGTCGGCGCGCTGTGCGGCGCCCAGCGCGAGCACCTGGGCGTGCACCGCCGAGGGCGGCAGCCCCTCCAACAGTTCCCGGGCCCGCCGCAGCAGCTCTCGATCCGGCCCCCGCACCACGCCCTCGAACATCCGCGAGCGCTGCATGAGGAACCAGGCGGTGCGCAGCGGATCGGAGGTGTCGGTGAGCAGCCGCAGGGCGCGTTTGCTCATCCGCCGGGCCACGTCCATCTGCTCGGCGAGCACCGCGGTCATGGTGGCCTCCGCCAGCAGGTCCACCTCGTCGGCGGGCGCGCCGTGGCGGGGCGGGTAGACCCAGATCGGTCCGACCGGCCGCAGCTTCGCCAGGACCTCCTCCGGAACGGCGTCCCACAGTTCCAGGGCGCGGTCCAGCAAACGCAGTTGTTCGGCGTGGGCGTGGCGGCGACGGGCCCGGTCGGCCGCCCGCAGCACCGCCGGCAACGCCCGGTCCGGAACGCCGGCGTGGTACCAGTAGCCGGCCAGTCGGGCGGCGTGTTGGTCGGCGGGGACCAGGTGCGGAGCCTCCTCCAGCGCCTCGGCGTAGCGACGGTTGATCCGGGTTCGCTCGCCGGGCAGCAGGTCGTCCGCGACCGCCTCGCGCATCAGGGCGTGCCGGAAGCGGTAGGCACCGGTCTCCTCCTCGGCGACCAGCAGGTGTCCGCCGACCGCCGCTCGCAGGGCGAGGTGCAGGTCGGAGTCGGGCAGACCCGCGACGGCGGCCAACAGGCCGTGTCCGACGGTGGAACCGCCCACCGCGAGCAACCGCAGGACCTCCTGGGCGGTGTCGGGCAACGCCTCGACGCGGACCAGCAGCAGGTCGCGCAGGGATTCGTGCATGCCCTGGCCGGGGCAACAGCCGGTCAGTTCCTCGACGAAGAAGGGGTTGCCGCCGCTGCGGTCGAAGACCATGCGGGCCCGCGCGGGTTCGGGGCGTTCGCCGATGATGCCCGTCATCTGCTCGGCGACCTCGGCCTCGGTCAGGCGCGGCAGTTCGAGCCGGTGGACGGTGCGGGAGCGCTCCAATTCGGCGAGGAAGGGGCGCAGGGGGTGACGGCGGTGAATGTCGTCGGTGCGGTAGGTGGCCACCAGCATCAGGCCGGCGTCACGCACGGAACGGTGCAGGTAGTCGAGGAGTTCGCGGGTCGAGCGGTCGGACCAGTGGAGGTCCTCCAGGACGACGACCAGGGGGCGGCGGCCGGCCAGGTTCTCCAGGAGTCGGGCGGTGGACTCGAAGAGGCGGGCGCGGTCCCCGGCGTCCCCGAAACGGTGGGGAGTGGTTCCGTCACCGAGTTCCGGCAGCAGGACCGACAACTCGCCGCCGGGCGGAGCGGCGGCCGGGAGTTCGTCACCGAGTCTGCGGTGCAGGGAGCGCAGTGCGGCGGAGACGGGGGCGAAGGGCAGGCCGTCGGCTCCCAGCTCGACGCAACCGCCAACAGCGACCAGGGCACCGCCCGTCTCCGCGCGGTCGGTGAACTCCTCCACCAGACGGGTCTTGCCGACGCCCGCCTCCCCACCGATGAGATGGACGGAGGGCTCGCCCGCGCGGACGCGGTCGAGCCCTCGATGGAGTTCGGCCAGTTGGGGGGCGCGCCCGATGAACACCGGGCTGACGTGAGGGATCCGCACGTCACCGAGAATCACACGGGTGGGGCCCCCGGCGACAGGGGTTTTCGCCCCGTGTCCCCGCCTCGCTTCCCCGGGACCGTCCCCGGGGGGCGGGGCCGTGACGGCCGGTGG
>NZ_VKHT01000573.1 GCF_014141535.1 Streptomyces alkaliphilus
GTGCCCCCTCTGTCCGGCCCCTCCGACGGCCCCTTCGACGAGCCCCCCGGCGGTCCCCGGAGCGCCTCCGGCCCCGGTGACCGCCGCACGGCGGGACGATCACTGCTCGACCGGCTGATCGCCTCCTCGCACCGGGAGGACTGCCCGCCCTTCGCCCTCCTGCACCGGCGGACCCCCGGACGAGCGGGCGACCGGGTCGAGGTGTTGACCGGTCCCCTCGTGCGCCCCGAGCGGCTGGCCGAGCTGCCCGTCGGGGATCCGACCGCGGGCGCCTGCGGCGCGCTCGCCCTGCTGCCCTTCCGACAGATCCGTGAGCGGGGTTTCGAGATCACCGACGACGGGACCCCGCTGATCGCCATGGTCCCCGAGGAGCGGGCCGAGGTGCCGGTCCGGGAGGTGACGGCCGCCCTGCCCGCCCACGACGTGCGGGTGCGGGACGGCGGCTTCGACCTCGGGGACGAGGAATACGCCCGGATCGTGGAGCGCGTGGTGCGGGAGGAGATCGGCACCGGCCAGGGCGCGAACTTCGTCGTCCGCCGGAGCTTCCGGGGGACCCTGGGCCCGACCCCGGCGCCCCCCGGACGGAGGGCGGGGCGCACCGACTTCCGGGTCGCCGACGCCCTGGTGCTCTTCCGCCGGCTGTTGGCCGGGGAGCGGGGCGCCTACTGGACCTTCCTGGTGCACACCGGGGATCGCACGCTGGTGGGCGCGAGTCCCGAGGTGCACGTGCGGATGGCCGGCGGCACCGTGGTGATGAACCCGATCAGCGGCACCTACCGCTACCCGCCACAGGGGCCCGATGTCGAGGGCCTGCTGGAGTTCCTGGCCGACCGCAAGGAGAGGGAGGAACTCTCCATGGTGGTGGACGAGGAGCTGAAGATGATGTGCACGGTCGCCGATCGGGGCGGGGTGGTGGTCGGCCCCCGGCTGAAGGAGATGTCCCACCTGGCGCACACCGAGTACGAGTTGCGCGGGCGCACCGGGGCGGACGTGCGGGACGTGCTGCGGCAGACCATGTTCGCGGCCACCGTGACCGGTTCCCCGGTGGAGAACGCCTGCCGGGTGATCAGCCGGTACGAGCACGGGGGGCGGGGCTACTACGCCGGTGCCCTGGCCCTGCTGGGGCACGATCGGTCGGGCACGCAGTCCCTGGACTCACCGATCCTGATCCGGGCCCTGGACATCGCCCCGGACGGCCGGCTGGCCCTGCCGGTGGGCGCGACGCTGGTGCGCGACTCCGACCCGGCGGGCGAGGTCGCCGAGACCCGGGCCAAGGCGGGTGCCGTACTGACCGCGTTGGGGGTGCGGGTCGCGCCGACGACCGGTGACGCGGGCGGATCGGCGGGGACGCCACGACTGGCGGAGGTGCCACGGGTCCAGGCCGCGCTGGCGGCGCGGCGTGCCGACCTGGCGCCGTTCTGGCTGAAGATGCAGCCGGGCCCGGGCCCTCAACCCGACCGGGGCCACGCCCTGGTGGTGGACGGCGAGGACACCTTCACCTCGATGCTCGCGCACCTGTTGCGGGCGGTGGGTCTGACGGTGACCGTCCGCCGCTTCGACTCCCCCGGGCTGCGGGAGGCGGCGCTCGGCCACGAGGGCCCGGTGGTGCTCGGCCCCGGGCCCGGCGACCCCGGGGATCCGCGCGATCCCCGGATCACGCTGCTGCGCGGCCTGGCCGCGGACCTGATCCGCGATCACCGGGGCGGTCTGCTCGGGGTGTGTCTGGGGCACGAGCTGATCGCCGCCGAGCTGGGGCTGGAGATCGTCCGCAGGGCCCAGCCCTTCCAGGGGGCGCAGGAACGGATCGACCTGTTCGGCGCCCCGGAGACCGTGGGCTTCTACAACTCCTACACCGCGCGCTGCGACGACGAGGCCCTCGGCGAACTGGCGCTGCACGGGGTGACGGTCGCCCGGGACACCCGCAACGGCGAGGTGCACGCGCTGCGCGGCCCGGGTTTCGCAGGGGTGCAGTTCCACCCCGAGTCGGTGCTGACCCTCAACGGGCCGCGCATCGTGCGCTCCCTGCTGGACGGCGCGGTGCCGGCACCGGTCGCCCCCGCCGGGCCGGAGGACGTCCGACCCGCCTGAAGCGGGCCGGGGTCGCCCCGATCCCGCCGGCCGTTGCCGCGTCCGATCCGGGAGCGGCCGGCGGGGTCGGGTCCCGGTGCTCAGTCCGCGATCGGTACCGGGAGCCCCGGGGCGACCAGGGTGTTCTCGTTGGTCCGACCGGCGAGGTAGTCCTCGACGTTGCGGACGGTCGCGTCGACGATCTGCCCCACCGCCTCCCGGGTGTAGTACGCCTGGTGCGAGGTGACCAGCACGTTCCCGAAGGTCATCAGGCGGGCCAGGGTGTCGTCGGCCACCACCTCCAGTGACTTGTCCATGAAGAACAGCCCCGCCTCGGCCTCGTAGACGTCCAGGCCCACCCCGGTGAACCGGCCGCGCCGCAGTTCGTCGACGAGGGCGTCGGTGTCGACCAACCCGCCACGGCTGGAGTTCACCAGGATGGCGTCGTCCCGCATGGCCCGCAGCGCCTCCCGGTCGATCAGGTGGTGGGTCTCCGGAAGCAGCGGAACGTGCAGGCTGATGAGGTCGGCCTCGGCGAGCAGACGGGGCAACTCCACGTACTCCATGCCGAGTTCCTCGCACTCGGGGTTGGGGGCGACATCCCACCCCAACAGGCGCATCCCGAAGCCGGCGGCGATCCGGGCGAAGGCCCCGCCGATCTTCCCCGTGCCGATGACCCCGACGGTGGCGCCGTGCATGTCCCGGCCCAACAGACCGTCCAGGCGGAAGTCGAACTCCCGGGTGCGGCGGGCGGCACGCACCACCCGACGGTTGACCGCCATCGCCAGGGTCCAGGCGAACTCGGCGACGGCGTGGGGCGAGTAGTACGACACCCGGGCGACGGTGAGCCCGAGCCGGGACGCGGCGGCCAGGTCGATGTTGTTGAACCCGGTGGCCCGTTGGGCGATCATCCGGGTGCCGCCGGCGGCGAGGGTCTCCAGCACGTCGGCTCCCAGGTCCGCGTTGACGCTGACCGAGATGATCTCGTGGCCCGCCGCGATGGGGGCGGTATCGGCGTTGAGGAAGACGTCCAGGGAGTGCACACGGCGCTCTCCGAATGCCTGCTCGATCAACGGTCGCTCGTCCGCCTGAACGCCGAAGGCGAGGATGGTCACGGTGGTGCGCCTCCTGTTTTCCCGCCGACCGTCGGTCGCGCCGCGGTCGGTCGTTCGATTCCGGCCGTGTTCCGTGGTACCCGGTGCGCGAGGTGGTCGTCCGGACCGTGCGGTGGGTGAACCGACCGGTCGACCGTCCGACGGTACGTCAACGCCCGGGCCGCCGGGCGCGGCCCCCGGTCTCCCGTACCCCTC
>NZ_VKHT01000574.1 GCF_014141535.1 Streptomyces alkaliphilus
CCCCCCGCCCGTTCCCGGCACACGGTCCGCTTCGCTCCGGGGACCGACGGAGCCGATGAGGAGGTTTCCCGTGACGATCGACCGCGCGTTCCCCCTGCCGCGAGCCGGCGGTCTCCGCATCCTGCGGGGCGGCTCCCCCTCGTGCGGGGCCCGCCGGGACGGGACGGATCGGCACGCCGCCCCGGCGCCGCTGCGGGTGGTGCCCGCCGTGCCGCCGGACGAGCGGGCCACGGGAACGCGGACACCCTCGCCGTTCCCCGGCACGGGGCGACCCGACCCCGACCACGACCCCGAGCCGGACGGACGCGGTCCCGCGGGGGCCGTGGTGCCGCGCCCCGTGGCGGGATGGGGCGTCACGGTGGTCTCCCTGGTCACGGCGCGCGCCGCCTGAGAACGCCGACGGCCCGGTCCGCTCCCTCCGGGGGAGCGGACCGGGCCGGTTCATCCGGTCCCGCGGATCAGCGTCCGGTCAGGCGTCCGAAGAGCCTCTCCAGGAAATCGATGACCCCGCGGATCACCTCCCGCACGATCTCCTTCGCCTTCTCCTTGCCCTTGCCGTCACCCTTCCCGGGCCCCTTGCCGTCATCGTCCCCGCCGCCGTTGTCGCCCCCGTCGTTCCCGCCCTCGCCGCCACCGCTGCGGGTGGTGTCGATACGGACGATCTGCGGGTCGTGGTCGCTGGCCTGGTCGGCGAACTCGGCGTTCACCCGCACCGGCTCGTAGTCGAACCCGCGAATGGCCGGGCTGGTGAGAATGCCGTCCAGGGTCTGCGAATTGCCGTCGAAGACGTAGGTGTAGCGCTCCTCGGGCGGCAGCGTCAGCATGAGGTTGTTCAGCGCCCCGCCGGAGGTGAGGATCGACCAGGTCTCGGAGAACTCGAAGTCGTTGAAGTCACCGGCGACCACCACGTTCGCGTCGGGGTCCACCGTCAGCAGGTCCCGGACGAAGCCGTTCACCAGGGCGGCCTGGCGGTGCCGCTGCGCCTCGGAGGTGCGGTTCGGCGGCTGGTTGCGGCCGTGCAGCGGCTGGTCGGCGCTCTTGGCGTTGAAGTGGTTGGCGACCACGAAGAAGGTCTGCCCCTGGAACCGGAACTCGCCGACCAGCGGCTTGCGGCTGCTCGCCCAGGCCGAGTCGTTCGGCTCGATCCGCCCCGGCGAGAGGGACAGCTCCACGCCGCCGTCCGCCGAGACCACCTCCACCGGGGTCGTGGCGTCACCGCCCGGCCGGTCCACGAACTCCACCCGCTCGGGGTTGAAGAGCAGCACGTTGCGGATGTTGCCGCCCGGCTGCCCGCCGTCCCGCTTGTCCTCCGGATCGATGGAACGCCACTCGTAGACCGGGCCCCCGGCGGCCTCGATCGCCTCCACGAAGAGCCGCAGCGTCTCGTCGGAGGCGGTCACCCCGTCGTCCGTGGGGCCGGTGTTGTCCTGGATCTCCTCCAGGGTGACGATGTCGGGCGTCGCCAGGTTGACCACCACGCCCTCGGCGAGACGGGCGAACTTGGCGGCGTCGTCCAGCGGGGAGAGGTTCTCCACGTTGTAGGTGGCGACCGCGAGTTCCCGCTCCTCCTGCGGGCGGGTGACCTCGCGCTCCAGGCCGTTGTCCACGTGCTCGCCGAGTTCGGAGGCCATCAGCGTGTAGCCGCCGTACCGGGCGTAGTCCAGCGGGCCGGTGGTGGTGCCGGTCAGCTCGTCCCCGACGTTGGCCTCCGGCAGCGGGTTGGTGGGGTCCAGCGACATGACCTTCAGGCGGCCGGTGTTGGGCTCCTCGTAGGAGCCGTACACGGTGCCACCGCGCACCGAGGGGTTCTCCTCGGGCTTGACCGTCACCCACAGCTCGTCGTACTCGGTGGTTCGACCGACGATCCGGGTGTCGGAGACCTCGACGAGCATGCCCTCCAGCGACTCGTACAGGTCCAGCGCGTAGGTCTCCGGCTCCAGCTTCAGGTCCTCGACACTCCCGCCGGCCGCGTCGGGGGCGTACAGACCCGGCACCGAGTCGGCGTCGAGCACCACGGGCTCGGGAAGCGGGTTCCCGGAGGAGAGCACGGTGACCGTCGGGGAGGTGATCTCGGTGAGGGTCTGGGTGGCGCTCGCCGGGCGGTACTCGGTGACCTGACCGCCCACCAGCACGGAATCGCCCGGGGAGACGGTCGGGACGGCCGAGCCGGTGTAGACGAAGACGCCCTCGGAGGTGCGCGGGTCGGTGTCGGGCTCGGGGTCCTGGATCCAGAACCCGCGCGAGCCTGTGGTGCTCACGGCGGTCACCACGCCGGGGACGGCCGCGACGGTGGTCCCCGCCAGGGGGGAGATCCGGGTGTCGCCCTGGATGTCGCGGATCCGGACGTCGCCCGGTTCGGTGGGCGGCTCCTCGTCGTCCCCGCCGCCGGTCGCCGGGCCCTCCCCGGCGGAGTTGACGGGGGTCGGCGCGCCGGCGGTCAGGTCGGCGGCGTTGTCGTCGGTGTCGGTCAGCTCGCCGTCCCGGGCGACGGAGGCCGTGTTGGACGCCCCCGCCGCCGGGCCGGAGCCCTCGCGGACCACGGCGGTGCCGTAGCCGACCAGGTCCACGATCCGCTCGTCCTCCGCGCAGTCGGCGGCGGTCAGGCAGGTCAGCGCGGTGGTGCCGGTGACCAGGGCCACGGTGCCGGTCGTGGCGCTCATGTTGATCGAACCGGTGGTGTCGGGGGTCGGCAGTTCGACGGTGCCCCCGGCGCCGGCGGCCTGCGCCACGAGGTGACGGGCGCCCGGCTCGATGGCACCGGTCAGCGGGGTGACCTGCCACCGGGAGGAGGCCGAGGGGGAGCCGGGCAGGTACTGGACGCTGTGGCCCGCCAGGTCGAAGGTGTCGGCACCGGGGTTGCCCAGTTCGACGAAGTCGCGGGTCAGGGTGGCGCCGGAGTTGCCGCCGCCTCCGTAGACCTCGCCGATCACGGCGGTGCCCCCGGCCTCCGGGCCGGTGGTGTCGGCCGCCAGGGCGTGCGGGAGTTGGGTCAGCACCAGCGACGCCGCGGCGGCGGTGGTGACCAGGCGCAGGGCATGGCGCGGGGCGCGTCGCGCGCGGCTCGGTGACTGGTTCGGCACGGTGGTTCCGTCTCCTCGAGGCGGGGGAACCCGTCGGTGCGGGGTGCGCCGGCGGGATGACACGCGGGCTCGGCCGGTGCGGTGGCCCGGGCGGGGGAGTGGCCGGACGGCGGACATCCGGCGCCGCACAAGCTACGCGCGTAGAGACGTACATGACAAGGGCGAGGACGTTAAATCCCCGCGACGGGTGACTTGCCGAACGGTGTGTCAGGTGTCCTGCGGGGGACGGGAATCGAGCGCGTGGGGAACGGGGAGCCCCGGCGGCGTCTCCC
>NZ_VKHT01000575.1 GCF_014141535.1 Streptomyces alkaliphilus
GCCGGGGGCCGAGCCGGCCCGGGGCGGCCGATGACCTCCACGGGCGGGAGACCCTCGCCGGTACCCCCGGGTACGGCGGGGCGGGGAGGCGCGCCGCCCCGGCGGAGGAACCGGACACGGAGTTCGAGCGGACGCTGGCGGACATGCTCCGGCGCACCGGTGACGGCTTCCGGCCCGACACCCCGAAGCTGATGGAAGGCGGGTTGCGGCGCGGCCGGGCCAGGGTGTGGCGCAGGCGGGCCGCGGTGATGACCGGGGCGGCCTCCCTGGCCGCCGTCACGGTGGCCGCCATATCCCTGCCCGGAGCCGACGGGCCGGGCCCGGCGGCGGATGTGCCGCGGACGGCCGAGGACATGGTGGAGACCCTGGTCGCCATGCTGCCCGAGGGCGTCGGGGTGGAGGGTTCGGAGGGGTACGGTCCGGACACCGACCCCGAGCCGGCCGCCCTGCTGGACCTGGAGGACGGCCCCGGCCTCCTCCAGGTCACCCTCTCCCTCGGTCGCACCCCGGAGGGCATGGAGGGCGACACACCCCTCGGCTGCGCCGAGTGGGAGGGGCCTGAGTGGGAGGGCGAGAAGGTCGAGTGTGAGGAGCGGCGGTTCGCCGATGGTTCCGTGCTCTCGGTGACCTCGCGGGAGACCGTCGTCCCGTCGGTCGACGTCCCCGGAGGTGAGGGCTTCGCCACCCGCACCCTGGAGGCGCTGCTCCAGGGGCCCGGTGGGCCCGACGGGGAGGGGCCCGGCAGCCGGAGGCTGCTGTTCTCCCTGACCAAGGACGTCGAGGAGCCGGAGGAGTTGGAGGGCTACGCCTTCCCGGTCAACCGCGACACCATGGAGGAGATCGTCCTCGCCCCCGTATGGCAGGAGGTTCTCGACGGGGTGGACGTCCGGTACGGCCCTCCGGTCGAGGAGGACGAGGGGGACGAGGGGGAGTGGGAGCCGCCGAGTGCCGAGAAGGCGGCGGAGGTCCGTGATCACCTGGCGGGGCTCCTGCCCGACGGGGTGGGGATGACCGAGCACCCCGGGGAGCCGATGTTCCTGCCCGGCGTTCTGCTGGACGACGGGCAGGGCGCGGTGCGGGCCGACATCGACTTCGGACCGGAGGGGTTCCTCGCGGGGGGCGCCGATCCCGCCATCGGCCTCGACGACCCGGTGTCCGATTGTGTGGAGGAGCCCCGGCGCGACGGCCTGCGGGTGGCGGTCTGCGAGTACACCGACCCGGGGGCCGAAGCGGAGACCCTGCGGTGGGCGCACGCCCTGCACCCCGACGGGTTCCGGGTCGAGTTCACGGTGATCAACGCCTCCGATCACGGCACGGAGCCGATCCGGGAATCCGGCCCGCTCTCGGCCGAGGACCTGGTGCGCGTGGCCTCCGACCCGGGATGGCGGGAGGTGATGGGCGCCGACGGGTGACGGGGGCCACCGCTACGGCCACCGATACCGACACCGGGTCGTGGGGAGCCGAAGCCCGGTGTCCGCCCCCGACGGGCGGACACCGGGATGGCCCTCGGCCCGATCCGGCTCGGGCCGAGGACCGCCCGGGTGGGTTCAGGACAGGCCGCGCACGTGCGGGCCGACCACCGAGGACCAGGCGTACCCGGAGTGGGCGTCCCAGTTGGTGGACCAGGTCATCGCGCCGCGCAGGTCGGGGTAGAGCCGCGGCGGAGTGAAGGAGCCGCAGTTGGCGCCCCGGGTCAGGCAGTCCAGCGCCCGGTTGACCGTCTCGGGGGAGACGTAGCCGTTGCCGGCGGCGCGGGGGGAGGCCGGGACACCGATGCCCACCTGGGAGGCGTCAAGCCCGTTCTCCAACTGGATGCAGGCCAGCGCGGTGAGGAAGTCGACGCTTCCGACCGAGTACACGCGGTTGTCGCAGCCCATCATGCTGCCGCTGTTGTAGTACTGCATGTTGACCACGGTCAGGAAGTCCCGGGTGTTCAGGGCCAGCTTGAAGTACTCGGTGCCGGTGTGCTGCATGTCGATGGTCTGCGGGGCCATCGTGTAGACGAGGTCGTCCCCGACGGCGGCGTGGATGTCCCGCATCGCCCGTGTCAGGTGGGTGGCGTTGATGCCGTGTTCGAGGTCGATGTCCACTCCGTCGAAACCGTACTCGGCCATCAGGGCGAGGGTGCTGTCGGCGAAGCGTCGGGCGGAGGCCGCGTCGTTGATGATGACGTTGCCGACCTCGCCGCCGACCGAGATGATCACCGAGACGCCCTCCGCCTGCTTGGCGGCGATGTCGTCCTTGAACTCCTGCTCCGAGGAGTAGCCCAACGAGGGATCGAGGTTGAACTCGATCTCACCGGTGTTGGGGGTGGCGTCCGCGAAGGAGACCGCGATGATGTCGAAGTCCCTCGGCACGTCCCGCAGTTTCTGGATCACCGAGTTGTTGTCGAAGTTGTGCCAGTAGCCGGTCACCGCGTGGCGGGGCACCCCGGGGCCGTTCCCCCCACCGGGCGCCGGACGGGTGGTCGCCGAGACCTCGGCGGAGGGCGCGGATTCCCCCCTCGCGTTCTCCGCCGTCACCCGCAACCGGTAGGCGGTCTCGGGGGAGAGCCCGCCGATGGTGACGGAGGTGCCGGTCACGGTCTGTCGGCGTTCGCCGTTCACCGCCACGTGGTAGCGCTCTGCCCCCTCGACCGCCCGCCACTCCAGCGACACGGAGGTGGAGGTGGTGCCGGTGACGTTCACCCCGGCGGGAGCGGTGGGGGGCTCGATCGGCGGGTCCACGGGCGGATCCACCGGCCCGCCCTCGCCCGGGTCGCCGGCCAGCACCAGATCGTCCACCAGATAGGTGTCGGTGCCGTACCAGCCGTGGGTGAAGACGGTCAGCTCCTCGGTGCCGGGGCCGGTGGTCACCGTCAGGCTCAGCTCCTGCCAGGCGCCCGACCCGGGAGTCCAGGTGGAGACCTGCTCGGTGCCCGGACCCACCGCGCCGAGGAAGGCGTAGCCGCCCCGCACCCAGCCGCTGAGCCGGTACTCGGAGTCGGGCCGCACGCTCACCGTCTGCTCGCAGCGGGCGTTGTCGGAGCCGGCCGGGGTGGCGGACAGGGCACCGCTTCCGCTGCGCACCGGATCCGACACCGCGGTGCCGGAGTTCGCGCTGCAGGTCCAGCCGTTGAGACCGGACTCGAAGCCGGGGTTGACGAGCAGGTTGTCGGCACCGTGTGTCCCGACGGGCGTCTCACCGGCCGTCGCGATGCCGGGCAGGCCGGTGAACAGAAGGGCGCCGGCCAGGGCACCGGTGGTGAGGGCGGCGAACAATCGGCCGCGCCGGGGACGTCGGTGGACGGTTCGGTCGGACGGGTGTGGGGTCACGTCGTGGGTCTCCCTGTGCGTGTGGGGTGGTGG
>NZ_VKHT01000576.1 GCF_014141535.1 Streptomyces alkaliphilus
CTCTCCCCGCTCCGCCCCGACGCTGCTCATCGGCGGCACCGGCGAGACCGGCCGTCGGGTGGCGGACCTGCTCCGGCGGCCGGGGTGCACCCTGGAGGGGGCGGCCCGGAAGGTCGGGTACGGCAGCGCCTTCGCGCTGAGCGCGGCGTTCAAACGGGTGCGCGGGGTCAGTCCGCGCGAGTACCGCGACGGTGCGCGGTCCCTCCTCCCACCTCCCTCCACCGGGGTGCCGCACACCGTCGTCCTCGACGGATGAGGGTGCGCCCGGGGCTCCCACCGGCGGGATTGCGCGGGAGGCGCCGGGGTATCCGCTGTCCATGATGACGCTGGGTGTCGAAGAGGAATATCTGCTGGTCGATCCGGTGACCGGGCTGCCGGTGCCGGAGGCGGAGCGGACCCGTGCCGCCATCGGCGGGGTTCCCACCGCCGGCGGTGACGAGGTGCAGTTGGAACTGCTGCAGGTGCAGGTGGAGATCGCGACACCGGTGTGCGTCGGACTCGAGGAGGTCGCCGACCACCTGAGGCGGTTGCGGGGGTCCCTGGACCAGGCCGCGCGCAGCGCGGGCTGCCGGATCGCGGCCTGCGGATCGGCGCCGTTCATCGGCACGGATCCGGTACCGGTGACCGACCGTCCCCGGTACCGGATGCTCTCCCGTGAGGCCCGGCAGTTGGTGGACGAACAATTGATCAACGGCATGCACTGCCACGTGGCGGTGCCCGACCGTGCCGCCGGTGTGGCGGTGCTCAACCGGTTGCGTCCCTGGTTGCCGGTGCTCGGCGCGATGGGTGCCAATTCCCCGATGTGGGAGGGACGGGACACCGGATTCGCCGACTGGCGCACGGTCGTCTTCGACCGCTGGCCGGTCAGTGGTCTGCCGCCCCGCTTCGTCGACGCGGAGGATTACGAGCGTCGGGTGGACGCCCTGCTGGCCACCGGTGTGATCACCGACCGGGGGCAGCTGTACTGGCGGGCCAGGCTCTCGGAGAACTACCCCACGGTCGAGGTGCGCGCCCTGGACACCCAACTGGAGGTGGAGGACGCGGTCGTCCTCGCCGGTGTCGTCCGGGCGCTGGCGATCACCGCCCTGGAGGAGGAGAAGGCGGGGACACCGTTGCCGGACATCCCCGCCGAACTGCTGGGGGTCGCCGATTGGCACGCCGCCCGGCACGGTCTGGGCGGGACCCTGGTCGACCCCTTCGCCGGGCGGGCCCGGCCCGCCGCGGACGTGGTGGGACAACTGTTGGAGCACATCGGTCCCGCGCTCGCCCGATCGGGGGACGAGGAGCGGGTCACCTCCGGCGTGGAACGGATCCTGCGCGAGGGCACCGGTGCCGAACGCCAGCGCCGGGCCGTACGGGAGGGAGGCCCCGAGGCGCTGGTCCGCCTGCTCGTCGAGCGGACCGCGGCGCCGTGAGGCGGTGTGGCGGGGTGGGAACCGACCTCTGTCGGGTTCCCACCCCACCCCACCGCCTTCCGGTCTTCCGCCCCGGACTTCAGGACCTCCGAAGCCGTCCCGGAGTCACTCCCCGGTCGCCGACCCCGAGGTTCCGTTCGGGTGGCTCACCGGCGTGGCTCCCCTCGGGCCACCCCGCCCTCGTCGATGGTCGGGGGAAGCCGCGTCCAGCCATCGGGGAGTGAGCCGGTTGACCGCGTTCCTGGACCGTCTCGGTCGTCGCCTGGGGTTGCGGACCGACACCGTGATCTTCTTCGTCTCGGCCGGTCTCACCGTGGCCTTCGTGACCGTCGCGATCGCCGCCACCGAAACCGTGGACCGGGTCTTCAGCCGCCTCTCCGGGTGGATCCTGCACCACCTGGGGTGGCTCTACATCCTGGGCGTGACCACGTTCCTGCTCTTCCTGGTGTGGATCGCCCTCAGTCGGTGGGGACACGTCCGACTGGGTGGACACGACGCCCGCCCGGAGTACGGCAACCGTGCCTGGTTCGCGATGCTGTTCGCCGCGGGTATCGGCACCATCCTGATGTTCTGGGGCGTGGCCGAACCGATCAGTCACTGGGCCGAGCCGCCGCGCGCCGACGTGGAGCCCCGCTCGGAGGAGGCCGCCGAACTGGCGATGGCCTTCTCCTTCTACCACTTCGGCCTGCACACCTGGTCGATCTTCTGCCTGCCGGCTCTCGCCTTCGCCTACTTCGTCCACCAGCGTCGCCTGCCGTTCCGGCTCAGCTCGGTGCTCCAGCCGATCCTGGGGGACCGGATCCACGGTCCCCTGGGACGGGTGGTCGACATCACGGCCGTGTTGGGCACCCTCTTCGGCGTCGCCGTCTCCATCGGTCTGGGCACCCTGCAGATCAACAGCGGTCTGGCGCAACTGTTCGGCATCGAGGAGAGCCAGCCGGTTCAGGTGCTGTTGATCACCGTGGTCACGATCATCGCCACCATCTCGGTGGCGCTCGGCCTGGACCGCGGCATCAAGCGCCTCTCCACCCTGAACATCGGCATGGCGGTCGGCCTGCTGACCTTCGTCTTCCTCACCGGGGCCACCGTCTTCCTGGCACGCGGCATCATCGAGATGCTCGGCGTCTACCTCGGCTCGCTGGTGCCCCTGGCGTTCTGGAACGACACCTTCGCCAACACCGGCTGGCAGGGGCAGTGGACGGTCTTCTACTGGGCGTGGACCATCACCTGGTCCCCCTTCGTGGGGATGTTCATCGCGCGCATCTCCCGCGGCCGGACGATCCGGGAGTTCGTGCTGGGTGTACTGGCCCTGCCCACGGCCTTCACCATCGTCTGGTTCAGCGTCTTCGGGCTCTCGGCGATCGACATCGAGCGGGAGGGCGACACCGGCCTGGTGGAGGCGGTGGTGGTGCAGGGGGACGTGTCCCGGGCGCTCTTCGTCTTCCTGGAGAACTATCCGCTGGCGACCGTCGTCTCGGGGGTGTCGGTCCTCATCGTCGTCATCTTCTTCACCACCTCCTCGGACTCGGCCTCCCTGGTGGTGGACACCCTGTGCTCGGGGGACCGGGAGGAGCCCGGGCCGGTGCGACAGCGGGTCTTCTGGGCGATCACGGAGGGGGTGGTGGCCGGGACCCTCATCGCGGCCACCGGCAAGTCCGGCCTCGACGCCCTGGCCGAGGTGATCACCGTGCTCGGGTTGCCGTTCTTCCTGCTCGCCTTCCTCATGATGATCTCGCTGGTGCGGGCGCTGAACACGGATTACCCGGAGTTGCGACGTCCACAGCTGCCCCGCAGCATCCGCCGGATGCCCCGTTCGGCCCAACGGGCCCGCCCGACACCGGGCGGGCCCGTGCCCGGGCCGGGTCCGGGGCCGGAGGACACCCCCGGAGCCCCGCCCGGTGAGCGACCGGTCGGGGACACCTGAGGCC
>NZ_VKHT01000577.1 GCF_014141535.1 Streptomyces alkaliphilus
GGGGCGGGCCGGGCCCGGGCCCGGCTCCTCCCCCCGCCGGCGTCGTGCCACAGCCGCCGCGAACCGCCGCGTCCCGTGTTCCCGTCCCCCTGGAGCCACCTCGTCATGCAGGAGAAGACCACTCCACCATCCGGAAGTCCCCCCGAAAGCCCTCCCGGCGCCGACCGCGAGGTCGTCCTGGAGGCGCGTCGGCTGACCAAACACTTCCCCGTCCGCCGCTCGGTGCGGGCGCTGCGCCGCGGTGAACGGCCCGTCGTGCACGCGGTGGACGACGTATCGCTGACCCTGCGCCGGGGCGCGGTCACCGCCGTGGTGGGGGAGTCCGGATCCGGGAAGTCCACCGTGGCCCGGCTGTTGGCCCGGCTGTACCCCCTCACCTCGGGCGAGCTGCTGCTGGGGGGAACGGCCGTCCCCCTGCGCGGCGGACGTTCCTTCCGGGCCCACTGCCGGCGGGTGCAGATGATCTTCCAGGACCCCTTCGGGTCGCTGAACCCGGTGCACACCGTGCGCTACCACCTCACCCGGTCCCTGCGCGTCCACGGCCGTGCCGGCAAGGGGGCGGCGGAGACCGAGAGGGCGCTCACCGAACTGCTCGGCCGCGTCCACCTCACCCCCGCCTCCCGCTACCTGGACGTCTTCCCGCACGAACTCTCCGGCGGGCAGCGGCAACGGGTGGCCATCGCCCGGGCCATGGCCGCCGATCCCGAGGTGCTGTTGGCCGACGAACCCGTCTCGATGCTGGACGTCTCCATCCGCCTGGGCATCCTCAATCTGCTGCGCGACCTGAGGGACCGGCTGGACCTGGCGATCCTCTACATCACCCACGACATCGCCTCCGCCCGTTACTTCGCCGACGAGACCCTGGTGATGTACGCCGGGAGGATGGTCGAGGGCGGCGACAGCGAGACCGTGACCCAGCGGCCGGCCCATCCCTACACCCAGCTCCTCGTCGCCTCCGCACCCGACCCCGACCGGATCACCGGCACCGGAGTCGACGTGCCCGTCGGGGAGTCCGACGCCCACGCCACCCCGGCCGGGAGGGACCTCCTCCCGGCCGACACCGGCGCCCCGGTCGACACCGAGGACCCGCTCTCCCGGGACCGGGGCACCGGTGAACCGCCGAGCCTGATCTCACCGCCCGCCGGCTGCCGCTTCCACCCGCGCTGCCCCTTCGCCATGGAGCGCTGCCGCACCGAGCTCCCGCCCCGCTTCGACCTCCCCGAGCCGGGCCACTGGGCCGCCTGCTGGCTGCACGCCCCGACCACCGGCGAGGGGGAGGCCACGGGGGCGGACGCCGCGGCCGGCACCCCGCGGGAGACCGTCGGCCCGGGAACGGGGGCGGCGTCGTGAAGTTCGTCCTCCGGCGCCTGGCGTTCTACCTCCTCACCGCCTGGGCCGCCATCACCATCAACTTCCTCATCCCGCGCCTGATGCCGGGCGACCCGGTGCAGTCGCTGATCAACCGGTTCCAGGGGCAGCTCAGCAGTAGGGCCATCGATTCCCTGCGCACCCTCTTCGGCCTGGACGAGGAACGCTCCCTGTGGCAGCAGTACCTCGACTACCTGGGGAACATCTTCACCGGGGACCTGGGAACCTCCTTCACCTACTTCCCCACCGGGGTCTCCGAGATCCTCGCCCAGAGCCTGCCGTGGACCCTCGCCCTGATGGGCATCACCACCCTGCTCGCGTTCGTACTGGGCACCGCCATCGGCATCCACGCCGGCTGGCGCCGGGGCTCCTGGCTGGACGGCATGTTGCCGCTGACCACCTTCTTCTCCTCCATCCCCTACTTCTGGCTCGGGCTGATCGCCATCGCGGTGTTCGCGGTGCAGTGGCCGGTCTTCCCGGCCTCCGGAGGCTTCGACAATTCCCTGGTGCCCGCGTTCAGCGCCGAGTTCATCGGCAGCGCGCTCCACCACGGCATCCTGCCCGGCATCACGATCATCGTCAGCGCGGTCGCCGGCTGGATCCTCGGGATGCGCAACATGATGGTGACCGTCTCCTCCGAGGACTACGTCCTCGTGGGGCAGGCCAAGGGACTCACCGAGCGCCGGGTGATGTACGCCTACGCGGCCCGCAACGCGATCCTGCCGAACATCTCCAACTTCGCGCTCTCCCTGGGCTTCATCGTCGGCGGCACCCTGCTGGTGGAGATGGTCTTCTCCTATCCCGGCATCGGCTACGTCCTCTTCCAGGCCGTGGCCGCCAACGACTACCCGCTGATGCAGGGTGTCTTCCTCATCATCACGCTGGCCGTTCTGGTGGCCAACCTCCTGGCCGACGTGGCCTACCTGCTGCTCGACCCGCGCACCCGACGGGAGGCCTGACCATGGGTGTCCAACCCGCCGCCGAGGCGCAGGCGACCACCGCCCCGGCTCCCGCCCCGCGCCGGGACCGCCTGCGGTTCCTGCGCAACCGCAAGACGATGGTCGGCCTGACGATCCTCGGGATCTTCGTCCTCATCGCGATCGCCGGTCCCTGGCTCGCCCCCCACGACCCCTCGGCACGAGGGCCCGAGATCCTTCAACCCCCCTCATGGACGCACCCGTTCGGGACCACTCAGACCGGTCAGGACATCTTCTCCCAGATCCTGGTGGGCACCCGGGGCGTCCTGGTGGTGGGATTCACCGCCGCGCTGATCGCCGGAGTGCTCTCGGTCCTGGTCGGGGTCACCGCCGGATACCTCGGTGGAGCGGGCGACGACGTGCTCTCCTCGGTCAGCAACGTCTTCCTGGTCCTTCCCGGCCTGCCGCTGATCATCATCATCGCGAGCTTCCTGCCCGACAGCAGCGACCTGGCGATCGCCGCCGTCATCGGTCTGACCGGCTGGGCGTGGGGGGCGCGGGTCCTGCGGGCCCAAACCCTCTCGCTGCGCAACCGGGACTGGGTCCAGGCGGCCCGGGCCTCCGGGGAGTCGACCTGGCGGATCATCGTCTTCGAACTGCTGCCCAACCTCACCGCCGTCATCGCCTCCGGCTTCATCGGCACCGTCATCTTCGCGGTGCTCTCCAACATCACCCTCGCCTTCATCGGCGTCGCCGACATCTCGCACTGGAACTGGGGCACCGTCCTGTTCTGGGCGCAGAGCAACCAGGCACTCGCCCAGGGCGCCTGGTGGTGGTTCGTACCCGCCGGGTTGTGCATCGCCCTGTTGGGTACCGCCCTGGCACTGATCAACTTCGGCATCGACGAGTTCGTCAATCCCCGCCTGCGCACCTCCGGCCCCCGGGACCGGAGGGTACGGATGCGGATCGGCTTCACACCGGTGGTGCGTTCCGTCCTCCCGGCGGGCACCCCCGCCGGGGGGACGGAGCCCACCGTCCCGTCCCCACCGCCGGAGGC
>NZ_VKHT01000578.1 GCF_014141535.1 Streptomyces alkaliphilus
CAGGGGCGCGACGACCAGCCGGATCTCGTCCACCAGCCCGGCCGTCAGGAAGAGGGTGTGCATCGCGCCGCCGCCCTCGACCATCAGCCGTCGCACGCCGCGCTCGGCGAGGTCGGCGAGCACCCGGGCCGGGTCGGGCGGGTCACCGGCGTCGACGACGATCGCGACGTCGCCCAGTCGGGCGGAGACACCGGGGACGGCCCGGCCGGGGCAGTACACCAGGCGCTCGGCGGGGCCGGTGGTGAAGAACCGGGCGGCGGGGTCGAGGTCACCGGAGGTGGTGAGCACCACCTTGGCCGGGTGTTCCGGAAGGCCGGCGGCCAACCGGGCGGCGCGACGTTCAGGGGAGCGGACCAGCAGACGCGGATCGTCGCGGCGGAGCGTGCCGGCGCCCACGAGGATCGCGTCGCACCCGGCCCGTTCGGCATCGACCCGGTCGAAGTCCTCCTCGCCGGAGAGTAGGAGACGTTCGGGACCGGCGGTGTCGATGTACCCGTCGACCGAGGTCGCCACGGACAGCAGCACCCGGGGTCGGCGGGCCGGCGCGGTCATCTCTTCCCTCCGGGAAGGCGGGGACGGGCTCGGACGCCCGGCGTTCCGGGCACCCGAACGCTACCCGGTCACGCCGGGTCCTGCCGGTGGCGAGGGTCGGTCCACCGGGCCTTCAGGACTACCGTGGGCTCCGGGCGACGTCGACCCGGTACCCGACCGTGGCCGGCCCTCGGCTCACTTTCGAAGAGATCTTTCCAGGTCGTCGGGGAGCAGGTATGTCGCGAGCCGCAGGGTCGGGCGGTTCATCCGGTCCCGATGCTCGGCGAGGAAGTCGAGCAGACGTCCCCGGTCGACCTTTCCGACCTCCCGCAGCGCGGTACCGACCGGTTTCGTGACGAGTTCGCTGGGATCGTCGAGCAGGCGCT
Source organism: Streptomyces alkaliphilus (assembly GCF_014141535.1). Lineage (GTDB taxonomy): Bacteria > Actinomycetota > Actinomycetes > Streptomycetales > Streptomycetaceae > Streptomyces > Streptomyces alkaliphilus. Next base: position 918 of record NZ_VKHT01000578.1, read on the forward strand.
CCGCCAAGGCGAGCGGGTCGTCCAGGTCGCCCTGGCGGATGAGCCAGAAGGAGGCGGTGATCGCCGTTCGCCGCTCGATCGCCGCCTCGGACCGCGCGAGATCGAACAGCGGTTGACGTGATTTGTCGAGCAGGTACCAGCCCACGACCCGTGGGGCCGAGCGGTCGACGAGGTCCCAGACATTGATGAACTCGTGGTGATTCAGATAGGTCTCGTAAAGTTGCCGTCGCCCGTCGTCGTCCAGGCCACGGCGTCGCGCCTTGAAATCGAGGATCGAGACACCGGTCATACGGATCTCGTACCACGGGCTGGACAACAGGCCGGGGACCCGGGAGAGGTCGAGATCCACCCATTCCCCGGCAAGGTCGAATACCTGCTTCATCCGCACACCGATCACGTCCAGGCCGCTTTCGGGCGGTAGGCGCCGCAGGATCCGGTCCTTCTCACCGGGGCTGTGTCGATCGCTCAGGGCATCGTGAATCCGTGCGTGGGGTTCCGTCATTCCGATGAGCTTCCTGTCGTGGTCCGATCGGCGTGTGCTCCGGTGAGTGATTCAGGGGCGATGGCCATGACCCGGACGAGGGCCCACTGCCCGAACGGGCGTGAATCGATGGTCGAGTCGCGCGGGCCGGGCGCGTATTCATGATGGTCTCGAACCCGACCGGGAGCAACTCGCCGGGGCGGACCCGCCGGCCCCGGTGGTGGTGTGTTCGACCCGGGTCACGATCACGATGCCCGGCCGCTCCCGACCGGCCCGGGAGCGGCTACCGAGGAACGACGGGAGGGCAGGGGACGCGCGAGGCGGGCGCAGTGGTGAGGGGAGGGCGATGCGCGAGGCCTCACCCTGCCCGCTTCCCGATCACGGGAAGCAGCGGTGGGAAGTGCTCATGAAGGTCACGTCATGATCCGCCGGTCGGGCCCGGAGCCCTCTTCTTTGATCATGTCGAGCAGCGCGGCCAGGCGGGGACGGGAGGAGTCGAGCACGATGGTCGGCTCCTCGCTCTCCCGGAGACGGACCCGGGACCCGTCGGAGGCGACCTCCAGACAGTCCGCACCATTGCCACCCGAGAAGGAGGACTTCTGCCACGCGCCCACAACGGCCTCCGTGTTCACAGGTCTCGCAGGATGAGGTGTATGAGGTCCCGGGATGCCCGGGGGTCGAGAGTCGCCCCAGCCGCTTGTTCCAGGAACATCCGGTACCCGGCCAGTTCCTCATCCGCATGGAAAAGGACGTTTCCGTAAGGCCCTTCGAGTCGAGCGGTGTCCAATTTCGGCACCCCCGCCTGCACATACAGGACGGGGTGAGTGGCCTCGGTGAAGTTCTCATTGGCGAAAGGAAGGACTCGCAGGTCGATATGGCCCTCCTCGGAGTGTTCGAGCAGTTCGGTGAGTTGGTGAGCCACCACCTTCCGCCCGCCGAATCGCATACGTAGTGCGGCCTCGTGCACGATCAGGCGGAGACCCACCGGGTTTGTCCGTTGCAGCACGGCCTTGCGACGCATCCGGAACTCGACGCGGGTCTCCACCTCGCCCTCCGGAAGCGGAGGTACCACGCCTCGGAAAAGAGTGCGGGCATACTCCTCCGTCTGCAACAAGCCCGGCACGCAGAACGGTTGGAGGGAGCGAAGAGCCACCGCGTGGTGTTCCAGCTCCGCGAGGTCGAGGAAGGCCGACGAGAGGGATCTGCGGTACGCCTCCCACCAGTGCTCACCCCGCCGCTCCCGGACGATCGCGCACAGGGCGTCGATCAGAGCGCTGTCGACGCACTCGTAGTACCGGGCGAGTCGTCGCAGACGGTCTTCCCCGATACCCAGACGGCCGGCCTCGATGTGGCTGATCTTGCCCTGATCGACACCGAGGAAGGCCGCCGCGTCCTTGGCGGGAAGCCCTGCCCGCTCCCGGAGCTTGCGCAACTCGGCACCGAGTCGAGCTTGGCGGGCGGTGGGGTGGGCCCTGAGCGGCATCGGGTCGGCGTCCTTTCGTCGGGCGGGACGAGTGTGCCGGGTGGGTTCGGTTGACGTCCAGTCAGCCATCGAACAAAGGAGCATCCTTGCAGCGGGGCAAGGTTGCTTCTACTTTACGTGGTGGCGTCGTCACCTTCCGTCCGGGTGACGGCGGGGAATCCGACTCCGAAAGGCATCCCCATGTGTCCGGCTCTCGCTCCGACCCACCCGCACCCGGGGAGGCAAGGGCTCATCTATCGATTGACGGCCCCGAACACGGCGGACACCGCCCGGGTGGCACGTGACCACGTGGCCTCGCTCCTCTCCGCCTTCGACGGGGGCGGGGTCGTGGACACGGCACGGCTGCTGGTCTCGGAGCTGGTCACCAACGTCTTGCACACCGCGAACCCGGTCGTCACCGTGACCACCGTCCTTCGGGAGGACCGGGTACGGATCGCCGTCTCCGACGACTCCCCCGCTC
>NZ_VKHT01000579.1 GCF_014141535.1 Streptomyces alkaliphilus
AGCACGAGGTGGACCTGTCCACCGTCAAGGGCACCGGCGTCGGCGGTCGCATCCGCAAGCAGGACGTGCTCGCCGCGGCCGAGGAGGCCCGGGCCGCGAAGGAGCGTCCGGCCCCGACCGCCGCCCCGTCTGCCCCCTCGGCTCCGTCGACCGTGCCGGCCGCCGCCGCGGAGCTGCGCGGCAAGACGGTCAAGATGACCCGCATCCGCAAGGTCATCGCCGAGAACATGATGAAGGCGCTGCACAACCAGGCGCAGCTGTCCACCGTCGTCGAGGTCGACGTCACCCGGGTCATGCGCCTGCGCGCCCGGGCCAAGGAGGGCTTCCTGGCCCGCGAGGGCGTCAAGCTCTCCCCGATGCCGTTCTTCGTCAAGGCCGCCGCCGAGGCGCTGAAGGCCCACCCGGTCATCAACGCCCGGATCAACGACGACGGCACCGTGACCTACCACGACGTCGAGAACGTCGGCATCGCGGTGGACTCGGAGAAGGGCCTGATGGTCCCGGTGATCAAGGACGCGGGCGACCTCAGCCTGGCCGGGATCGCCAAGCGGACCGCCGAGCTGGCCGGCAAGGTGCGCAGCGGCAAGCTGAGCCCGGACGACATGTCCGGCGGCACCTTCACCATCAGCAACACGGGTTCGCGGGGCGCGCTGTTCGACACGATCATCGTGAACTACCCGCAGGTCGCGGAGCTGGGCATCGGGGCCACCGTGCGCCGCCCGGTGGTCGTGAACCATCCCGAGCTGGGCGAGACCATCGCCATTCGGGACATGGTCTACCTGACCCTGTCCTACGACCACCAGCTGGTGGACGGCGCGGACGCGGCCCGCTACCTGAACGACGTCAAGGCCCGTCTGGAGGCCGGCGGGTTCGAGGGCGAGCTGGGGCTGTAACCTCCCCGCCCGCCCGACGGTGCCCCGTCGGTCCGGCCGGTTCTACTGATCCCCGCAACACCCTGGAGTTCAGGGAGTTGCGGGGATCGTGGATTTTGAGGTGTTGAAGGCGAGGTTCTTCGAGGCACTGGACCGGGAGGGACCCGGGGCAGGATGGTGACGTGCGTGCCGCCCGGTTGATCCACCTGGTCCTGCTGCTCCAACAGCGCCGTCGGATGACCGCCGCCGCCCTGGCGGCGGAGTTGGAGGTCTCCGAGCGCACGGTGGCCCGGGACGTGGCGGCCCTGACCGAGGCCGGCATCCCGGTCCTCGCGGAGCGCGGGCGCGCCGGCGGCTACGCGCTGGTGGCCGGCTACCGGACCCGCCTGACCGGTCTGGACGGCCGGGAGGCCGCCGCGCTGCTGCTCTCGGCGGTGCCCGCCGCCGTCCGCGACCTCGGCCTGGACGGTGCCGCCGGCCCGGCCCGGCTCAAGCTGGCCGCCGCGTTGGGGCCGGAGGCCGCCGAACTCGGCCGCCGGACCGCCGAGCGCTTCCACCCGGACGCCCCGGACTGGTGGCGTTCGACCTCCACTCCCCCGCTGCTGTCCGTGCTGGCCGGAGCCGTCCGCGACGATCTGCGTCTGTCCTGTCGATACCGGCGGGGCGACGGCGAGGTGGTCGAACGGCTGCTGGAACCGCACGGCCTGGTCCTCAAGGCGGGCCTGTGATACCTCGTCGCCCGCCCCGGGACCACCGGTCGACCGCCGGATCGGCGGCGAGGGCGACCAGGGCGCGGGCCACGTAGAGCGGTGACTCGGAGATGGCGAAGGCCGGGTCCTTCGCCGTTCCCTCCCGCCAGGTCTCCTCGGTGACCCCGAAGTGGGTGTCGAGCATGGCCTCCGAACGCAACCACCCCGGCGTCAGGCAGACCACCGAGGTGCCGTGCGCGCGCAACTCCCCGGCCAGGCAGCGGGCGATCCGGATCGGGGCGTTCTTCGCCAGGTCGTAGTAGAGCGGCGCACGGTAGTCGCGGTTGCTCTCGGCGGTGCCGTCGGTGACCTCCACCAGGAGGCCACCGGGCCGGGGCATCAGCAGCGGCAGGGCGTACCGGGAGGTGATCAGGTGCGTCTCCACTCCCAGTCGGAGCGCCCGCATCCCCTTCCCGGGGTCGTGCTCCCACAGCGGCCGATCCCACTCGATGAGGTGGTCGGCGCCCCAGATGTCGTTGACCAGCAGGTCGAGCCGGGCGGAGTCGGCGTCGATTCGTTCCACCAGGGCCCGCACCTCCTCGTGTCGCAGGTGGTCGGTGGGCACGGCGACGCCCCGACCGCCGGAACCGGCCTCCCGGCCGGCGGCGGTCGCCAACTCCGCCGTCCCCTCGATGGTCTCGCCGGCGCGCCCCACCTCGCTGACCCGTTCCCGGGTGGTGCGGCCGGTGACCCAGGCCAGGGCGCCGGCCCGGGCCAGTTCGACCGCCATCGCGCGGCCGGCGCCCCGGGTGGCCCCGGCGACCAGGGCGACCCGGTCGCGCAGCGGGGCCCCTGCGGTGGGATCGACGGCGGGTGCGGCCCCGGTCCGGAGCGAGGTGGACGCGGGGGTGGATGCCTCGGATGTCACGTCTGTGTTCCCTTCGGGCCACGGGGCCGGTGGGCCCCTCCGGATCGACACTGCCGGCGATACCCGACATATCCTGTCCGGTTTTCCGGCGGGTTCCGTCCGGTTTCCCGGTGGCCGGACGCCGGTGGAGCCCTCCGGGTACCCCGATGGGGCCGCCGGTCCCCCTGCCCGGGGCCGCTCTCCGGGTGCGGGACGGGCCCGGAGGCCGGATGCTGGATGACGTGCTGGACGAGACGGAGTTCTGGGAGCTGATCGACTCCACCCGCGAGGCGGCGGGAGGCGATCCGGACCGTCACGCCGAGCTCCTGGTGGACCGCCTGACCGATCTCGGCCCGCAGACCGTGGTGGACTTCGCCCGACACTTCGAGTCCCGTTTCGTCCGGGCCTATCGCTGGGATCTGTGGGGCGCGGCCTGGGTGCTGCTCAACGGCGCCAGTGACGACTGCTTCGAGAACTTCCGGTGCTGGTTGATCTCGCGGGGGCGACAGGTGTTCGAGGGTGCTCTGCACGACCCCGACGCGCTCGCCGACCTGTTGACGGGCTTCGACCCGGAGACGGAGGGCGAGGCCGAGGAGGTCGGCTTCGCCGCCTTCGACGCGCACGAGCAACTGACCGGCGAGGAACTCCCCGACCTCGGCCTGCCGGTGGGACCGCCGGAGCCGGTGGGGACCCCCCCGGACTTCGAGGAGGAACGGGAGCTGGCCCGTGCCTACCCCCGGCTGTGGGCGCGGTTCCGCTCCGGCGGGAGCAACGTCCGGGCGGGCGGCGAACCCGCGGGCGACGCGACCGGCGGAAACCACGGTCGAATCCCCGGCGCTGCCTAGAGTTGCCCCCATGACGCCTCCCC
>NZ_VKHT01000058.1 GCF_014141535.1 Streptomyces alkaliphilus
CCCCCACTTCGCCGTCACCCCCGGTCAGTGGACCCACTTCCTCACCTTCGCCACCGAAGCCTGACCCCTCCCCCCGGGGCGGGATCACGACTCCGGTCACGACTGTAGTGACGACCACCCCGGCGGTCCCCGGACCGACCTCCAGCAGGGTTTGAACCTGCGCATACGACTCCGGGGGCCGTGAAGACGCGCGGTGTACCCGCAGGTCAGAGCCGTGGACTACTCGTGGACAGAGGATCCCGTCCACGAGTAGTCCACGGCTGCTCCTCTGCTGCGCCAAGATGTCGAGCGTGGGGAGGCTGTCCACGTCCGACTTGCCCTGCGCCTTCGGAATCTTCATATCGACGACCCGGTACAGCTCACGGGGCGAGGTCAGTCACGCCACGCTTCTCCTATCAGCTCGGCGACGCTCACTCGCCGCCTCCGACCGACAGCCCAAAGAACCGCTCGAAGAACGCGATTAGGCGGGCCTGGACGCGCTGTTTCTTCTCGCCGTGGCTGCCGGCTGCCGAGAAGCGGGAGGCTGGCGGAAGGATCTTCGTGATGGCCATACCGGTCACGGGGATGGCACCGTCGCGGAAGGCCTGTTCGATGAACGTCTTCGTCTCGTCGGGCTTCAGGCTCTCGTCCGTGATGATGGTGTCCAGCTCGGCAGTGCGCTTGGTGTCCACGTAGGCACACCACTCTTCATCGATCTCGCCGCTGGCCGACACGCGGTCGACGAAGTCCATGATGAGGTCTTTCTTGTTGCGCAGTGTCAGGCTGGAGTCGACGGCACGCTGGATCTTCATCACTGCATCCAGTTCCTTGTCCGAGCCGTTGCCACGAGCCTCGCGCCCATTCTGAACAAGCATCAGGATGTAGTCGACATTGATCTCGACCTGTTTAATGAGCTCGATCTCAAAGACGACGTCGTCGTTTATCGACTCCTTCTCGGCGTCGCCCTCCTTGCGGAACTCCGCATAGAGGTCCAGGTAGACACTACGGTAGTCTTGCTTCTGGCGGTCGGTCAGCAACTCATTGCCAGCGAACTCATCAAACGCCGTCAGGATATTCTGCAAGCGCAGAATGGTGCCGAAGAACGCGATAAACGCCTTCTGTGCGGCCTCGCCAACGATCGGCTCCCCGAGTGGGAACTTCGTCAGCAGCTCATTGGCGCGTTCGCCGTACTCGCCGTAGTACTCAGCGTATGGCTTAAGCAGAACAATGCCGCGGGCTTCCTTGTTGCCGAACAACGCGATGGCGTCGTTGGTCTCGTTCTCGAGGTCACGGAAGGAGACGATGTTGCCGTAGGTCTTGACCGAGTTCAGGATGCGGTTGGTGCGGGAGTAAGCCTGGATGAGGCCGTGGTTGACCAGCCGCTTATCAACGAACAGCGTGTTGAGTGTGGTGGCGTCGAAGCCAGTCAGGAACATGTTGACCACGATGACTAGGTCGATCTCGCGGTTTTTCAGTCGCAGCGACAGATCCTTGTAGTAGTTCTGGAACTTGTCGGCCGACGTGTCGAAGCTGGTACCGAAAGCCTGGTTGTAGTCCTGGATGGCAGCATCGAGGAAGTCGCGCGACGACTGGTCGAGTGCGCTGGTCTCGAAGCCCTCTTCGTCCAGGTAGTCGTCGCTGACGTCCTCGTTGGCGGCGTAGCTGTAGATGATGCCGATCTTGATCCGACGATCGGGCGTCAGCTTCTTTTGTTGCTCCTTGAACTCAGCGTAGTAGCGCTTGGCCGCATCGATCGATGCAGTAGCAAACAAAGCGTTGAAGCCGCGCACCCGCTTACCGGCCAACGAGTAGTGCGCGGCACGCTTGGTCTTCTGGTCGAAGTGATCCAGTGTATAGGCGACCACCTGGCTCAGCCGCTCCGAGGCGAGCAGCGCTCGCTCGGTGTCGATGGCCGGGACTTGCTTGTCGTCGATGCCTTCGGGCAACTTGATGGTGTTGACGTAGTCGATCCGGAACGGCAGGACGTTCTTGTCGTTGATAGCATCCACGATGGTGTAGGCGTGGATGGCCAACTGGTGCTGCTCGGGTGGGCACTGGACAGGGTCGCCGTGCAAGAGGCAGCCGAACACCTGCGCCGTGGTGCGTAGCTTCGGGTTGCCGCCTCTGCCCGCGTTCACCGAGAAGATCGGGGTGCCGGTGAACCCGAACAGGTTGTAGCGCTTGAACGCCTTGGTGATCGAGGTGTGCATGTCACCGAACTGCGAGCGATGGCATTCGTCAAAGATGATGACCACGTGACCGTCATAGATCTCGTGAATCTTGTTGGCGGCGATGAAGGTTGAGAGCTTCTGGATGGTGGTGATGATGATCTTGGCGCTGGGGTCTTCGAGCTGACGCTTCAGCACCGCCGTCGATGTGTTCGAGTTGGCCGCGCCCTTTTCGAAACGGTCGTACTCGCGCATCGTCTGGTAATCCAAATCTTTGCGATCGACCACGAACAGCACTTTGTCGACACCTGGCAGCTTGGACGCCAACTGCGCAGACTTGAAGCTTGTTAAGGTCTTTCCAGAGCCGGTGGTGTGCCACACGTAGCCGCCGGCTGCCACGCTGCCGAGCTGCTTGTAGTTGGTTGAGATCTCGATTTTCTGCAGGATCCGCTCGGTCGCCACAATCTGGTACGGGCGCATCACCAGTAGCAGCCGGTCGGCGGTCAGGACGGAGTACTTGGTCAGGACGTTCAGCAATGAGTGCTTGGTAAAGAACGTCTTGGTGAAGCTAGTCAAGTCTTGGACTGGTCGGTTAGTCGCGTCTGCCCACCATGAGGTAAACTCGAAGGAGTTCGATGTCTTGCGACCCCGCTTCGCCCCGGTGCTCTCGCTCAGGTGCTGACGGCGGGTGGTGTTGGAATAGTACTTGGTTAGCGTGCCGTTGCTGATGACGAACAGCTGTACGTACTCGAACAGTCCCGAGCCAGCCCAGAAACTGTCGCGCTGGTAGCGGTCGATCTGGTTGAACGCCTCGCGGATGTCCACGCCGCGGCGCTTGAGCTCGATGTGAACGAGCGGCAAGCCGTTGACCAGGACGGTCACGTCGTAGCGATTGGAACGGGCCGCGCCGCCCTCTCCAGCACCGATTTCGTACTGGTTGATGACCTGTAGGCTGTTATTGTAGATGTTGGCCTTGTCGATTAACTTGACGTTCTTGGTCGAGCCATCGTCGCGCTTCAAGATCTGGACATAATCCTCTTGAATCCTGACAGTCTTCTCAACGATTCCGTCGTTCGCTCCAGCGATCTTCTCGCTGAAGAGCGACTCCCATTCAGTGTCTGAGAAGGTGATGTCGTTCAGGGCTTCAAGTTGCTTCCGAAGGTTCGCGACAAGCTGTACCTCCGATGTAATTCGGAGATATTCGTACGCCTGTGACTGCAGGAGCTTGATAAACTCGCGCTCCAGATCAGCCTCGGACTGGTAGGCCGTCTCCCTGGCCTCGTCCGGGATGAACTCGGCGATGACGGTGCTCTCCGAGCTGACGGCGATCGGTTCGTAGCGGTGTGGGGACGGGCCGCTCATACGCTTGTCTCCTCGAACGTCAGCAGCTTGTCGCGGTAGTAGGCATACTGACGTCGCCGCGCTTCCAGCTCCGCTTCCAGCTCCGCTTCCAGCGCGCTAAATGCGTCAAGCACACGAACGATCTCACGCTGCACTTCGACAGGTGGGACAGGAATCTTGATCTTCGCGAGATTCTTGGCTGACACGTCGATGACCTTCGTGCCAGTGGCGTGCCTCCTCTTCTGAATCTGGAACCCAGGGCTCTGCAGCCAGTAGGCGATGAATTTCGGATCTTGGTCGTGCTTCAAGACGGTCGCATGTCCGCCGGTAACAATCTGCTCGTCGCCGAGCCAGGCGACCGCCTTACCGACGTCCTCGACGTTCTCGCTGGTATTCGTGATGATGACGTCGCCCGGGTCAACCTTCGCGAGCTTCCTAGCCGTCTCTGGAGATACGAACGAGATCGTTTTGGTTGTCCAGGTGCCGTAGTACGTGTAGATCTGGCCGTAGTGAATCGCACCGATGCCAGACTCGGTGAAGTCTGTCTTCGGCATCCCGTTCCCGCGTACCAGTTCGGCAATCTCGCCGAGCTCCTTGAACGCGACTCCGTTCGGGCTGAGCCGTTGGATCAGATTTTCAATGGGGCTCACGACGCTCCTTCGAGGGCTGCCACGATGGAATCGATCTGAGTACGCAGCTCGGCCTGGCGCTTCACAATGCCAGCGATCTGCTCGTTCAGTGCAGTGATATCGACAGCCTCGGTGGTGTCCTCCTTCTCGACGTAGGACGACACGGTGAGGTTGTAGTCGTTCGCCGCGATGTTGTCGTTCGGGACGAGCTTGGTGAAGTGGTCGACATCCTCGCGGACAGTAAATGCGTCAAGCACCTTCTGCTGGTGTTCCGGTAGGAGCTTGTTCTTATTGCCCAGGCGCTTGAACTCTGCCGAGGCGTCGATGAAGAGGACGGAGTTGTCCTTCTTCGACTTCTTCAGCACCAGCACACAGGTGCTGATGGCGGTGCCGAAGAACAGGTCGCGCGGTAGCTCGATGACCGTGTCAACGTAGTTTTTGTCGACCAAGTACTTGCGGATCTTCTGCTCCGCCCCGCTGCGGTAAAGAGCACCCGGAAACTGAACGATGGCCGCGGTGCCGTTGACTGCCAGCCACGACAGCATGTGCATCGTGAAGGCCAAGTCGGCCTTAGACTTCGGCGCCAGCACACCAGCTGGCGCGTACCTCGGGTCGTTGATAAGCAGCGGATTGGCGTCGCCCGCCCACTTGATGGAGTACGGCGGATTGGACACGATCGCTTCGAACGGCTCGTCGTCCCAGTGGTGCGGATCGGTGAGCGTGTCGCCGTGCGCGAGGTCGAACTTCTCGTAGTTGGTGTCGTGCAGGAACATGTTGATGCGCGCCAGGTTGTAGGTGGTCAGGTTGATCTCCTGACCGAAGAAGCCTTGGCGGACGTTGTCCTTGCCGAGCACCTTGGCGAACTTCAGTAGTAGCGAACCTGAGCCGACAGCCGGGTCGTACACCTTGTTGACCGACTTCTTGCCGACCACTGTGATGCGCGCCAGCAGCTCGGAGACCTCCTGCGGCGTGAAGAACTCGCCACCAGACTTGCCCGCGTTCGATGCGTACATAGTCATCAGATACTCGTAGGCATCGCCGAACGAGTCGATAGCGTGGTTACTGAAGTCACCTAGGTTCAGGTCTCCGATAGCGTCGAGCAGCTTGACCAGCTTCTCGTTGCGCTTGGCGACGGTGTTGCCGAGCTTGGGGCTGTTAACGTCCAGGTCGTCAAACAGGCCCTTCAGTGCGTCCTCGCTGTCGGTGCCAAGCGCGGAGCCCTCGATGTTCTTGAAGACGCGAGCCAGCGTTTCGTTCAGGTTCTCGTCTCCGGCAGCACGCTTCCGCACGTTGGCGAACAGCTCACTCGGTAGGATGTAGAAGCCCTTCTCATCGACCGTGTCTTTGCGACCGAACTCGGCATCCTTGTCGCAGAGCCTGGTGTAGTCGAAGTCGGCGTCGCCCGCCTCGCGCTCCAGCTTGTTCAGGTAGGTGGTCAAGTTCTCCGAGATGAAGCGATAGAAGAGCATCCCGAGTACGTAGCTCTTGAAGTCCCAGCCGTCGACGCTCCCGCGTAGGTCGTTGGCCATGCGCCAGATGGTCTTGTGCAGCTCCGCGCGCTGGGCTTCCTTACTCTGAGGCGTCATCAAGCAACCCCTCCGACAAGGCACCGCTTGATTGACGAAGTTCTGCGACAGTCCTGCTCATACTTGCTCATTTCCGCCATTCATTCGAATTTTTGTGCGACATTTTGCCTCCAGCGCGGGCGGGTCGCACTGCCAAGGATGGCAGTCACGTCCGACAGTTTGAGAGAGATGGAGCGAGCCGCGAAGTCAGGTTGCAGCTCGCGTGACGTCATCGATGTCTTGCGTCTCCCACTACCGTAGGTGAGCCGGCCGTCCTGGGGTTGACCGTTCGATCCGGCTGTTCACGCTGCGTCCCGGCCCAACCGCAACGGCGGCGCTTGGTGTGCTCGCCCTGCCCGGCCTCGGCCCGCCAGCGTCGTCGTAACCAATTTGCTCCGTCCCCATCACAGCCCAAGGCGACCCGTCGGGACACCGGATCGTTCCCACCGAAAAGCTTCACGATTCTACTGCTCAAGTTCTTGATCCAAGCCCTGATCAGGAACTTCTGATCGACCTGGAAGCCGCAGGGTGTCCGAAGGTCGACGGAACGGCTTTTGGGCTGGAGCTGCTTTGGCGCGAGTGATCATGGCCCCTTCCGCTGGACCGCGGATCGGGCAGGCTTGTGAACCTGCCCGTTAGTGCCCGATGTGGGGCCATGATCTGCGAGGCTCGCGCCAAAGCGGCTGCCTAAAAGCCGTGGAGCCGACCGCCTCAGCCACGACGTGTTCTGACTGTGAGGCTTCTTTCTGCAATCTGATGGTGCTGGGCGGGGGCAGGCAACTGCGGGCGTGACCCTTGCTCTGACTGGCTTCGTGCCTTTGCCGGGACTTGTCCGCTTGTGGTTGCCGGCCCCGGCCCGGTCGGAGCAGCCGGCCTGATCAGGAGCTTGACCGTCTAGCGTTGGCGGCGCCCGTCGTGTCTCATCACAGTCCTGCCGGGTCTCCGCCCCGGACCGGAACCACATCCGCTCCCGGACAAGGAGAGAACGCATGTCCAGTGTGACCGATCTGCATGGGGTGGTCGATGTCGACATCGGTGTCGATGCCCACGTGAATACCCATTCGGCGGCGGTGGTCGATTCCCACGCCGGCGGTGTCCTGGGTGAGCTCACGGTGGAGGCCACCGCTGAGGGCTACGCCCGGCTGGCACGGCGCCTCGGGCACCACGAGGAGGTCGTCGTCGAACTTGACCGTCCCCAATGGTCAAAGCGCCGCAATGGCGCGAAGTCGGACCCGCTGGACGTGATCCGCGCCGCCCGCGAAGCCCTGGCACGAGCCAGGCCGGGGACCCTCGCAGCGGTGGCGACCGACAGGCACTCTCGGTGCTGCCGGCCGCACGCCGGTCCGCGGTGAACGTCGGCACCGACGCCCAGCGGCAACTGTTCAGTTTTGTGATCGCGGCCCCCGAGCAAACACGTGAACGGTTCCGCGGCCAGAAACTACCCGCCATGATCAAGACCGCCGCCAGCCTGTGCGTGCACGCCTCCTACGACACCGAGACGGCCACCACCGTCACCACGCTGCGCTCACTGGCCCGCCGTGCCCGGGCCCTGGCCGAGGAAGCCACCGAACACGAGAAGGCCATTCGGGCCATCGTGCGGTCCTGGCGCCCCGATCTCCTCGAACACAAAGGTGTCGGGCTCATCGTGGCCCCGACCGTGCTCTGCGCCTGGTCCCGCCCCGGCCGTATCCACTCCGAGGCCGCCTTCGCCATGCTCGCCGGAGTGGCCCCCATCCCGGCCAACAGCAGCCAGACCACCAACCGCCACCGGCTCAACCGCTACGGCGACCAGCAACTCAACCAGGCCCTGCACACCATCGTACTCGCACGGATCTGCTACGACGACGCCACCCGCGACTACGTCGCCCGTCGTACCGCAGAGGGGAAGACCAGCCGCGAGATCAAACGATGCCTCAAACGCTACGTGGCACGAGACCTCTACCGACACCTCGAAGCAGGCTCTGCACCGCTTGACAAACCATAGGAGCGTCCTCATGCACGGTGTGCCTGCCTTGTGGGCGGGAGCGGGCGCCGCCGGCCGCCCGCTCCCGCCCGGAGGAGCGAAGCGACGACGGGTGCTTGATGAAGTAGGGAAATTCTTACCGCACTCGTGTCAGGTCACTGTGTGTGACGCAGTGGGGTGCACCATCGTGGCGTGGAAGGTTACGGCTGCTGGACTAGTACTCCAGTCTGACTTCGCGATCTTGCAGCGGGCCCGGCTGGGAACGGGTACGGCCACCGCGTGATCATCGGTTGGTGTGTGGACAAACGAAGATCGTGCGGTGGCCGTGGGCCATAGCGTAGACCCTGCCCGCTGGCGGGAGATGTTCGACCAGGTCATGGCCCGGATCGCGGGCCGGTTCGGCCGGGTCGAGCCGCGGGCGAGTGCCCGCGCCTATCTGCTCGGGCTGCTGTCGAAGGCAGAGCGGAAGAACTGCTGGCAGCTGTCCGAACAGGCCGGTCTGGCCCGGCCGGGACCGATGCAGCGGCTGCTGCGTTACGCCCGCTGGGACGCCGATGCCGTCCGTGACGACCTGCGTGCCTATGCCGTCGACCATCTCGGCGCCGACGGCGCGGTGCTGATCGTGGACGAGACCGGCTTCGTGAAGAAAGGCCACGCCTCGGCGGGCGTGCAACGGCAGTACACCGGCACCGCCGGACGCATCGAGAACTCCCAGGTCGGGGTCTTCCTCGCCTACGCCACCAGCCGGGGACGGGCGCTGATCGACCGCCGGCTCTACCTGCCCGAGCACTCCTGGTGCTCCGATCCCGAGCGCCGCCATGCTGCCGGGATACCCGAGACGGTGCAGTTCCAGACCAAACCCCGCCTGGCCCGGGAGATGATCGCCGCCGCGCTGGAGGCCGGAGTGAAGGCACGGTGGGTGACCGGCGACGAAGCCTACGGACAGGACCCGCAGCTTCGTGCCGCCCTGGAGGCACGCGGCACCGGCTACGTACTGGCCGTCGCCTGCTCGACATGGGTGCGGATCAACCACGGCCGCACCCTTGTCCGCGCGGACACCGTCGCCGAACGCCTGCCCGCCACCGCCTGGCAGCGGCACAGCGCGGGCAACGGCGCGAAGGGCCCGCGCCACTACGACTGGGCCTGGATCCACACCGGCACCGACGAACACCGCCACCTGCTGATTCGCCGCAACCGCACCACCGGCGAACTCGCCTTCTACCTGTGCTGGTCACCCACCGCGGCTCCTCTTGCCGAGCTGGTCCGCGTCGCCGGTGTCCGCTGGAGCGTCGAGGAGTGCTTCCAGGCCGCCAAGGGCCAGGTCGGACTCGACCACTACCAGGTCAGGCACTGGATCTCATGGCACCGGCACATCACCCTCGCCATGCTCGCCCTGGCCTTCCTGACCGTCCTCGACGCCGACACGGCCCCCACCACGCCCGCCGATCCGCGCCACCCCGCCCGCAGCCGCGACCCGATCAAGCTGACCGTCCCGGAGATCCGTCATCTGCTCGCAGCCGTCTTCACCCCGCCGCCCCTGTCAGCGACCAGGCTGCTGCACTGGTCCAACTGGCGCAGACGCCACCAGGCAACAGCCCGACGCAGCCACTACAAACGGCGGTCCGCCGACGAACCTGCTGGATAGATCACGAAACCGCACTGGAGTACTAGTCGGCGTTCGTTCTGTTTACAGTGGCCCATAGAATCGACCGCATGCGTTCCTACCTGCTTGTTCTCGGAGAGCGCGAGGCCGTCGCCTGGGTCCTGCGTCAACAGCAAATGGCCTTCCCTGAGCGTCGGCGGACCGAAGTTCAACGGTTGGAGCCCGGAGACGAGCTGCTGATCTACACCACGCGTGGGTGTTGGCACAACCCGACGCGGGACCGAGGGAGGATCATCGGCCGCGCGTACGTAACCTCACCGGTAAGCGTCCTGGACAAACCAGTGGAGCTTGCGGGCCGTGCCTTCACGTCCGGCTGTGACATCGACGTACGAACCCTGGTCCCCTACCGCACGGGTGTGGAACTGGCCCCCTTGGTCGGCCAACTTGCGGCCTTCCCTAGGAAAACGGCCTGGAGCACCCGGCTCCGACGGCCTCTATTGGAACTGCCATCCAGTGATGCCATGTTGGTACGCGACCAGCTTGCTGGACAGGAGGTACCTGCAGCCGAGCAGCTCTCCAGTTACCTAGAGGCCATCAAACGAGCGTGATCGGCAGGTAGAGAAAGTTCCACGATGATCGGCGACCGCTCGATCGTGGCCTGTCGGCTCACTGCTCGACTCGGCTACCGTTCCATCCATGCCTGAGGAGGCGAAGTCGGTCGTGTCTTGGTACGACTATGCCCTCAGGTACCTCGCGATGAAGTGGCCGCATGCCGCTCCCAACACGCGAGACGGCATTAACGAATCGCTCACTAGCGTGACTATGGAGCTTCTCGGCGAGCGCCCCGGACGGCCCTCCGACGAGGTGATCCGCAAGGCACTTCGCAACTGGGCCTTCGTGTTGCCAGGGTCTGACGATCGGGAAGTCCCGGACGACGTGCGGAACGTTCTCCACTGGGTCTCCAAGGCATCTCGTCCGCTCGCTGATCTTGCTGAACCTGCCACGGCCCATGCAGTCCTTGACTCGCTGAAGCTCAAGCTCGACGGCACGGCAGCAGCGGCGGAAACCGTGCGGCGTAAGCGTCGGACACTCGTTAACGCCGCGAATTACGCCGTTGACCTGGGGGAGCTGCGTGAGAACCCCATCACGACTGTCCGCCGACAGAAGCCGAAAGTGTCCAACCAGGTCGACCCGCGGTTGTCGCCAACCCGGAACAGGCGCGGAATCTCCTGGCGACCGTCTCCTACGTGGGCGGATACCGGCGTGCCCGTGGTCGTCGCCTCGTCGGTCTGTTCGCCGCGATGTACTTCGGCGGTCTCCGGCCGGCGGAAGCGGTCGGTCTCGTCGAGACGGACCTGAACCTTCCCGAACAAGGCTGGGGGCTTGGCGCTGCTCCACCGGCCCCGTCCGTCAGTCGGCAAGCAGTGGATCGACTCGGGGGAGACCCACGACGATCGCGGGTTGAATAACCGCCCGACCGAGGACGTCAGGCGGGTGCCTATCCCGCCGCACCTCGTCGCCGTGCTCCGCGAGCACCTGGCCACCTTCGGCACGGCGGACGACCGGCAGCTGTTCTTCAGTGAGAAGGGCTCGGTCGTCCCGTCCTCGACCTACTACCGCGTCTGGCAGGAGGCCCGGCTCCTCGCGCTTCCGCTCGCCGTCGCAGCCTCGCCGCTCGCGAGTCGACCGTACGACCTTCGGCGCTGTCGACGGGCTCAACGCAGGTGTCGACCCCACCGGCAACAGCGTTGAGGTCCTGCTGACCCGCTACGCGAAGTGCCTCAACGGACGGCAAGACGTCGTCAACCGGCGCATCGAGGATCTGCTTCGCGAGTAAGACTGACGCCACCTGACCGTGTCCGAGGACCCTGGCATCCTGTCCTGGGGCCTCGTCGTTTTCGAGGTCTCACCTGGGGCAAGGCTTCAAAATCCCGTCCACGCCCCGTCCACGGACCCCGGCATACGGCCGCTCCGAGTGGCACACGGCTGCACATACGCGAAGACCCCGGCCTCAGCGTTTCCGCTGGTGACGGGGTCTTTGGGCACCTTGTACAAGGTGCCCCCGGCAGTGTGCAGTCTCACGACATCCAGGACGCATGTCTCAGGACATTGAGGACATGATGTCTCAGACGCTGTTGTCTTTCCGAGTCTGACGGCTGCGTTTTCGCTGGTCAGGGGTAGGGGCGGCGTCGGTGTGGGAGTGATGGGGTGTCGTTTCGTCGCTCTCGTGGAGGTCGCGGATGCCGTCGGTTGT
>NZ_VKHT01000580.1 GCF_014141535.1 Streptomyces alkaliphilus
CCCCGACGGCACCCGGGGGTCCCCCGGGTGCCGTCGGGGTCCCCGGCCCCCGCGGGATGCCCGGCGCCAAGGGCGCCGCCGGGCATCCGGCGGACGGCCAGGGCGACCCCGGGGAGGTGGGGCAGGCGGCGCGGCAGCAGTCCCTCGCGCACCTCCCGCACCGCGCTGCGGGCCCGGGAGAGTTCGAGGCGGTTGGCGATGTGGGCGCCCGCCTGTCGCAGGTAGAGGGCGAGCAGGTGGCGCCGGCGGGCGTCGGGCACGCCGGGTTCGTCGTAGAACCACACGGCGGCGCCGATCCGGCGGCCGTCCTCGACGACGAGCGGTTGGGCGTAGCCGGCGGCGATGCCGAGCCGGGCGGCGACCTCCCGGTGCCGGGGGGCCAATCGGCGGTCGGCGGCGATGTCCGGCAGGGTGATCTCGGTCGCCGGTCCCTCGGCGCCGGGGGATTCCCCGCCGTCGGGGTCCCCCTCCACGGCTGTCCGGCCGCCGGGGATCCTGTCACCGGCGGGTCCGTGGAGGGGTTCGTCGAGCAGTCGCGCGCAGGGTTCCGAGGAGCGCGGCACGGTCTCCATGGCGCCCAGGTCGCAGGGGGCCAGGCCGAAACCGATGGTTCGCTCGGGGGCGCCGGGTTCGCTCGGGCGCAGGGCGAGCATCCCGCGTCGCGCGCCGGCGAGGCCCGCGCCGGCGCGCAGGGTCTCCCGCAGGGCCGCTTCCGGGGTGGTGGTGCGGCACAGGCGTTCGAGCAATTCGTGCAGCCCCGTCAGATCGGCGATCCACGCCGCGAGACGGTCCTGAACGGCACCGGGGTACCCGGCGGTGGGGGCGACGGCGACCGTGCCGGTGGAGTCGGCGGATCCGGAACCGGCCCCGTCGGCCGGGACCACCCCCTCGGGGTTCCCCGCAGTGTCCGACACGAGTGGAACGGAGTGCCGGCTTCCGGCCACTTTCGGAGCGGAGGGGCTATTCATGATCATCGGCTTCCGCCGCGGGTTTTTCTCGCAATAGCATCGCAAACCCCCATGTCATGGGCGTCCCTATGGAGACATTCCACATCTACACGTGCTTGTCGTGGGATGTCCAGCATTGTTCCCTCGGCCGTCGTCGGCGGAGGCGCGGCGCGCGGCGGATTCCTCCCGCTCCGCGCATACCGCCCGGCCGGCGGGGCACGCGTCCGGGGGGTGCGCCACGGGGTGCGCGCCGGTGTGGCGCAAAGATCTCTGTCGCCCGCTTCGGATGCGGTCCACTGACGCCGACCCCCGGGCCGGCGTTCCCCGTGTGGTTCCCCGTGGTTTCGGGGGTTCCGCGGCCGGTGCGGGGGCCCGGGGTTCACTCTCCCGGAACGAAGTGGTCCGCCGGCGACGGTTGAAGGCGGTACTGTCCGGAGGGCGGACGGCGGGGCGCCGGAGAGGACCGCGCGGAGAGAGAGCGCGGCCCGGGACGGAGCAACTCCCCGGGGCAAGGTGTCGCACATCAGTCCGGCGGGTGGGATTCGCCCGCCGGTGGCGGCGGAACCTTGCCGAAAAGTGTCGGAACCGTGTCCAAGCCGGCGCCCCGCGCTCCCTGTCGTCGACGTCCCGCCCGACCGCAGAGTGGGGGAGACGGGGATCCGCCCGGACCACGGGACACGGGAGCGAGACTCCGCTCACGGGGTTCACCGGGTTCGCCGGGTTCACCGGCGGGTGACGCACGACCGCACGACGCGCCCCGGAGGGCCGCTCCGGAACCGGAGCCGGTGCCGGAGGCGTGACCGGAGACGTACCGGGCGATCGCCGGGGACGTGCCGGGCACGACCCGATCCGCACCGGCGCGCCCACCGGGCGCACCGCGAGGTCCGGCGACCACCGGACGGAACGGAGGTGGGAAGGGGCCCCGCCCCGCGCGACAGGCGGGACAAAGGGCCGCCGATCGGTGACGACACGGCGGGACGGCAGAGGGACAGGACGTGGGCACGGGCGCCCGGTGGAGACCGGGACCGGCCCACGACGGGTCGCCGACCACGACGGACGCGCCCCCACCCGCAGGGGGGACCGTTTCGAGGGGCCGGCGGAGGTGGAAGCGACCGGCAGTGCCGCCGGTCCCGGGTGCGAGCGAAAGGAACCACCGCAATGCGCGAGATTCTCGATGGCAGGAGCGGAGAGACCCGGACGCCCCGGGATGCGGCGCTGCGTTGCGCCCGGCAGTGGGGATGGCCCGTCCTCCCCGGGGTCGGGACGCGGCCGGACGGTCGCTGCGAGTGCGGCCGATCCGAGTGCGCCGCCCCCGGTGCCCACCCCCTCGATCCGGAGGCACTGGCCGCCACCACCGATGCCCGGATGATCCGCTGGTGGTGGACCCGGCGCCCGGAGGCGCCCGTGGTGATGCCCACCGCGGGGCGGGCGCCGTGCGCGATCGGCCTTCCAGCGGCGGCCGGCCGCCGGGCCCTGGCGGACCTCGGTCGGCTCGGCGTGCGGGTCGGCCCCGTGATCGCCGGACCCGGCCGGTACCTCCTCCTGGTCGCCCCCTACGAACTGCCGGAACTCGGCGAACTGCTGTGCTCGGTGATGGAGGCCGCGCTGCCCGCCTCCGCCGAGGCCGGACCCACCGCCGGGAACACCCGGACCGACCGCGTCCCCGCCTCCGTCCGCTTCCACGGCGCGGGTGGCTACATCGCCCTGCCGCCCACCCCGGTGCGCGGCGGCGGGTTGCGCTGGGTCCGACCGCCCGGGGCCGGTGACGGGGCGGGCCCGGTGTGGCTGCCGAGGGCCGCCGACCTGCTGGGAGCGGTTCTCGCCGCCGGGCGCACCGAGCCGGATCCCGGCAGCCGCCTCCCGCGCTGAATTCCGGCCCCGCCCCGGGGTCGGACGTGAGCCGGGGCCGGACGTGAGCCGCCGGTGCACCGGCGGCGCCCGCTCGCCGGCGTGCGCCCCGGACGCTTCCGCCGAACGTGCCCCCCGGACGAGGGTCCGGGGCGTGGACCCGACCCGCCCCGGGATCACCGAGGGGATCATCCGTTCGGCGGTACCCGCGTCCTCCGGTCCGGTCACCGCACCCATCGCTCGGGTGCGTCGTGCGGTCCGTCGGGCACCGGGACCTATCGTCCCCGGGGTGTGGTCCGCCCGCGAACGCAGGGGGAGTCCCGTGCCGGCAGCGTCGCCGTCCGTACCGGAACCGGAGCCGTCCGTCCCCGGACGCAGTGCCCGGGGACCGGAACCGTCCGCCGATCCCGATCCACTTCTTCCCTCCTCGACCGCCCCGCCCCCGGAGGCGGGGACCGGCCGGGCCGGTCCCCGCTCCCGCGCCGTCACCGCCGTCGTGGCGACGGTGATCGCCCTGCCGTTGATCTGGGTGGGCG
>NZ_VKHT01000581.1 GCF_014141535.1 Streptomyces alkaliphilus
CCCCCAGGGTGACGGCCACCAGCCGCGGTCCCTCGGCCAGCAGCCGACGGGCCGACCGTTCCGGGGACTGCCCCGGGTACAGCCATCCCAGGTCCTCGTCGCTCGCCTTGAGCACGTCGGTGACCGCCGCCAAACGCCGCACGGCGGCCCGGTACCGCTCGCGGTCGGGCTGCACCGCCGGCCGCACGTTGAGATCGGCCGCCACGCTCACCCCCTCCTCGCGCTGCCGGCCGCACAGTTCCAGCACCCGCCGGGCCCCCGGGTCGAGCACCACCGCCAGGGAACCGGTGTGGATCACGGCGGTGTCGGCCGGCACGCTCAGCTCGTCAGGCGCCCAGGAGGCGAGGAACTCGTAGCGGGCCGCGCCGGAGTCGTCCAGGTGGGCGAGGGCCACGGTGGTGCTGCCGGAGGAGGGCATCCACCGCACCTCCAGGCCCGCCTCCTCCACCCGGGCGCGCACCAGCTCGCCGGGCGGGTCGTCGCCCCGGGTGGTGACGAGGGTGACCTCACGGCCCAGGCGGCGCAGACCGACGGCGACGTTGGCGGGGCTGCCGCCCGCCACCGCCCTCGGCTGATCCTCCCCCTTGCGCCACAACAGATCGACCAGGGACTCCCCCACCACGGTGACGCGGGCGGCACGGCGCACGATACGGCTCCTTTCCGAATACCCGGGCGCGAACGGTTCGCACCGGCGCCCGACGTGGCACATCGTCCCCCGTGGCGGGGGCGGCGGCAAGATCACGCCGGTTCCGCTCCACCGCCCCGCGCGGGCGCGGTCCCGGGCTCCGGCGGAACCCCCTTGGCAAATCAGCCCGGTTCGGCAGAATCGAGCGGGGGTATCGGTCCGTCGGAATCCGTCGGGCCGGAACCGCCCGCCCACCGTAGACCGTCGATCATCACCGAGGACCCGAGGGAAGGGAGCACGGTGCCCGGCTTCACCGTGGACATCACCGGCACCACCGGCATGCGGACCGGGGAGTGGGCGGACGGGGAACAATTCCTGATCCTGCCCGACGACCGGGGCACCGCCGACGAACCACCGGCCCGGGTGCGCCTGGTCGCCCCCGACACGGCGGTGTCCCCGGGCGGCTCCCCCCGCCGCGCCGCGCAGATCGGCCTGCGGGACGACGCGGCCGGCGCGGACGCCGGCGCGCACGGCGGCGGGGTGAGCGTCGCCGACGTGGAGGAGCGCACCGCCCGCCGGGCGGGGATGCCGCACCCGATCCTGCTGCTGGACGGCCCGACCGGCGAGCGGCTGTGCACGGTGCTGCCGGAGGAACCGGGGACGCCCGAACCCCTGCGCTTCCGGGTGGAGGACGGTGACGGGCTGGAGCTGTGCCGGATCGTGCGCCGGCCCTCGCGGATCGGCCGCCGGGCGTACTGGCGGATCCTCTTCCCCGACGGTCGGCCGGCGCTGACCGGGCATCGGGGCACGTGGATCGGCTGGATCGGCTTCGCGCTGACCTTCCCCCTCTGGCTGCTGTTCTTCGCCGGGTCACTGCTGGTGGCGGCGGTGACCATGGGCGGGGTGAGCGAGATGCTGGTGTGGGGCGCCCCCAAGCGCACCACCTGGCGCACCCGGTGGGCCCCGCCGCTGGTGGGCAACGCCCTCGACTTCCGCTACCTGCGCTGCGGCTACCGCTGGAGCCCGAAACTGGTGGATCCGCGCATCGCCTGGGCCCAGGCCTCCCTGCACCACTTCCGCAAGATGCACAAGGACTGACGGCCGGTCACGGCGCCGACCGCCGGGCCCCGGGGGTCAGTTCTGGCGCCACTCCCGGTTGCGGTACTCCAGCACCACCGGGTGCATGAGGGTGCTGGCGCGCACCCCCGGGTCGCGTCGGTCGACGGGGAAGACGGTGGCGGCCCCCAGCACGGCCTCGTCCAGGAAGCGCAGTTCGGGCCGCTCGGCGGGGGGCGCCAGTTCCGGCTCGGGGGCCCGGTCGCCGGGGACGGCCAGCACGTAGCCCCAGTTGCCGAAGCTGGGCACGTCCACCTGGTACGGGGTGGTGCCGAACCCGGCCTCCCGGATGCCCGTCTCGATGGACCAGAAGGTGCGCGGCGCGAAGTAGGGGGAGCCGGCCTGGACGACGAGGTGTCCGTCGGGGTCCAGGACCCGGCCGATGAGGGTGTAGAACTCCACCGAGTAGAGCTTGGCGGTGGCGATGTCCTGCGGGTCGGGCAGGTCGGTGATCACCACGTCGTAGGGGCCCCGGGCCTCCCGCAGCCAGCCGAAGGCGTCGTCGTTGACGACCGTGACCCGCTCGTCGGCCAGGGCGTTGTCGTTGAGTTCGACCAGGGGGTCCCACTCGCGGGCGAGGTCGGTCATGGCGGGGTCGAGGTCCACGAGGGTCACCGACTCCACGTCCGGGTAGCGCAACACCTCGCGCAGGGCCAGCGCGTCGCCACCGCCGATGATCAGCACCGAGGAGCGTTCGCCGGCGAGCGCCGGGTGCACCAGCGCCTCGTGGTAGCGGTATTCGTCCACCGAGGAGAACTGCAGGTCACCGTTGAGGAACAGCCGCAGATCCTCCATCCCCAGCAGGCCGGGGGCGTGGGTGACGACGATCTCCTGGTAGTCGGTGCGCTCGGCGTGCGCGATGGGGTCGCGGTACAACTGCTGGCGGGCGGTGACCTCGAAGCGGTCGGCCAGGGCGAACGCCCCGGCGAGCACCACCAGGACGCCCACCATGCCGGCGACCAGTCCCGCGCGGACCGGGGGGCGGACCCGGGCGCGGAAGATCCACAGCACCACCGCGATGCCGGCCACGGCGTTGACCCCGCCGACCACCAGCGCGCCCTTGATCTGCCCGAACAGCGGGAGCAGCAGGAGCGGGAAGCTGAGACCCCCGAGGAGGGCGCCGATGTAGTCGACGGCGAACATGTCGGCG
This sequence comes from Streptomyces alkaliphilus, assembly GCF_014141535.1. Taxonomy (GTDB): domain Bacteria; phylum Actinomycetota; class Actinomycetes; order Streptomycetales; family Streptomycetaceae; genus Streptomyces; species Streptomyces alkaliphilus. The sequence goes on from NZ_VKHT01000581.1 coordinate 2,892, forward strand.
ACCGCCCGTCCGGCGTCCTGCCGGCGGATCCACTGCAACATGGTCATCAGCAGCGGGATCTCCGCCCCGATCAGCACGCCGACGACGAAGGCGATGACGACCACGGCGACGGTGTAGATGTTCAGCCACGCGAAGGCCGCGTACAGCAGGAGCACCGACAGGCCGCCGACCAGGGCCAGTACCCCCTCCACGATCGCGAACGCCTCGATCGCGCGGCGTTGCAGGGGTTTGGCGGCCAGCGAGCCGACGCCCATGGCGAAGACCATCACCGACAGCACGATGGAGGTCTGCAGGACGGTGTTGCCGATCAGGTAGCCGCCCAGGGCGACCAGGGCCAATTCGTAGACCAGGCCGCAGGCGGCGCAGACGAAGACCGAGAGCAGCAGCAGGAACCGCGCGCCGCGGGCACGCGGCATTCCTCCGCCCCCCTCCCCGTCCC
>NZ_VKHT01000582.1 GCF_014141535.1 Streptomyces alkaliphilus
GTCGGGGGACGGGGCCCGGAGCGATCAGGAGGCGAGCCCGAGGGCGGTCATCCGCTTGGTGTGCGCCTCGGTGATACGGGAGAACATCCGGCCGATCTCGGCCAGGTCGAAGCCGTCGGCGACCCCGCCCACCAGCATCGTGGACAGCGCGTCCCGCTCGGCCACCACCCGTTGGGCCTGGGCCAGCGCCTCGCCCATCAGCCGCCGGGCCCACAGCGCCAGCCGGCCGCCCACCCTGGGGTCGTCCCCGATCGCGGCGCGAACCCGGTCCACCACGAACTCCGCGTGACCGGTCTCGTCCAGCACCTCCAACATCAGCGCCCGGGTGTCGGAATCCAGTCGGTGGGCGATCTCACGGTAGAAGTCGGCCGCGATGGAGTCGCCCACGTACGCCTTGACCAGACTCTCCAGCCAGTCGGAGGGCGCGGTCATCCGGTGGAACTCCGCCAGCGGCGCGTCGAAGGGCTCCATCGCCTCGAAGGGGTCCGCGTCGATCTCCGAGAGCCGGTCCCGCAGCCGCTCGAAATGGCGGAACTCGGCCGCCGCCATCCGCGCCAGGGCCGCCTTGTCGGCGAGGTCCGGGGCCATCCTGGCGTCCTCGGCCAACCGCTCGAAGGCGACCAGTTCGCTGTGGGCCAGCGCGCCGAGCAGGTCGACGATCGCGTCCCGGTAGCCGGGGTCGGTCGAGGCGGCGGCCCAGTCCCGGGTCACGATGGAGCCGCTCGGCCCGTCGGTCCGGTCGGTGGGGGAGTCGGCCGTTCCGGGACTGTCGGCGGCGGGCTTCGCGGGCGTCTCCATGGACCGCACAATAGCGGGCCGGCAGGTGATCCGGACGCCGGCCCTAACGCGGATGCGGGGTTCCGGGGTACAGTGATATGGACCTGCCGCGTACTCGGTGGGTCCCATTCACATGTGGAGAACACCAGCCCCGCTCGGCCGAGCGGACGGCTGCCAGCGGATGCCCGGTCGGTGGCCCGATCGGCTCCGACCCGACCGCCCTCCACGCGGACCGTGTGAGTCCGTGATGAAGGACCCGCTCGCGCGGTGTGCGCGCTTGAGCGAGATGACCGGGTCCCGCGCCGCACGACCCGCGCCCCACCCGGGCCGGCACCGAGCGCGGTACGCCACGACCCGCCTCGCCGCCGTGCGCCGCGTCACACAGAAGAGGCAAGAACCCTGACCGCTACAACGTTCCGAGATCTCGGAATCCTCACCGAGACCGCCGAGGCACTCGAGGCCGTCGGCATCGTCGCCCCCTTCCCCATCCAGGAGATGACCCTCCCCGTCGCCCTGGCCGGCTCCGACGTCATCGGGCAGGCCAAGACCGGCACCGGCAAGACCCTCGGGTTCGGCCTGCCGGTGCTGGAGAAGGTCACCGTCCCCGCCGACGTCGAGGCCGGTCGCGCCCGCCCCGAGGAGCTGACCGAGGCCCCGCAGGCGCTGATCGTCGTCCCCACCCGGGAGCTGTGCCAGCAGGTCACCAACGACCTGCTCACCGCCGGTAAGGTCCGCAACGTCCGGGTCGCCGCCATCTACGGCGGTCGTTCCTACGAACCGCAGGTCGAGGCGTTGCGCAAGGGCGTGGACGTGGTCGTCGGCACCCCGGGCCGGCTGCTCGACCTCGCCGGTCAGAAGAAGCTGCTGCTCTCCGAGGTCCGCGCGCTGGTCCTCGACGAGGCCGACGAGATGCTCGACCTGGGCTTCCTCCCGGACGTCGAGCGCATCATCCAGCTGCTGCCGGCCAAGCGGCAGACCATGCTCTTCTCCGCCACCATGCCCGGCCAGGTCATCTCGCTGGCCCGCCGGTACATGAACCAGCCCACCCACATCCGGGCCGCCGCCCCGGACGACACGGGCCACACCGTCAAGAGCGTCACCCAGCGCGTCTACCGGGCCCACTCCATGGACAAGGTGGAGATGGTCTCCCGCATCCTCCAGGCGGAGGGCAGGGCGCTGGCGATGATCTTCTGTCGCACCAAGCGCACCGCCGCCGATGTCGCCGACCAGCTCGGCCGGCGCGGCTTCGCCGCCGGCGCGGTCCACGGCGACCTCGGGCAGGGGGCCCGCGAGCAGGCGCTGCGGGCCTTCCGAAACGGCAAGATCGACGTGCTGGTGTGCACGGACGTGGCCGCCCGCGGCATCGACGTGGACAACGTCACACACGTGATCAACTACCAGACCCCCGAGGACGAGAAGACCTACCTGCACCGGATCGGCCGCACCGGTCGCGCCGGTGCCCGGGGCACCGCCGTCACGCTCGTGGACTGGGACGACATCCACCGCTGGCAGCTGATCGACCGCGCGCTGGAGCTGGGCCTGCCGGAGCCGGCGGAGACCTACTCCACCTCCTCGCACCTGCACGAGGAGCTGGGCATCCCCGAGGGCACCAAGGGCATACTGCCCCGCGCCGAGCGCACCCGTGCCGGACTGGACGCCGAGGAGCTCGAGGACCTGGGTGAGCCGGGCCGGGGCGGTCGCGGCCGGGACGGGCGCGGCCCCCGGGGCCGTGACACGGAGACCGCGGAGGAGCGGCGTCCCGCCCGCAGCCGCAACCGTCGTCGCACCCGGGGCGGGGTGCCCACCGCGGAGGAGGGGACCGACGCCTCCGCCACCCCGTCCGAGGCACCCGCCGGTACGGTGACCGACGCGTCGGCCGACGCCGCCCCGCGCAAGCCGCGCCGGCGGCGTCGCACCCGCTCGGGCGGCTCCGGCGAGGCGCAGGCCCCGGCCGGGACGGCCGACGCGGCACCGGCCGCCTCAGACGGCACGGAGGCGGCGGCGGGAGACCGCCCGGCCCCGCGTCGTCGCCGGCGACGCTCGCGCGGCAACGGCGGTGGCTCCGTGGCCACCGACACCGCCGGGGAGTGACGCGCCCCGACGCCTCCCGGCGCCTCCCGGCGCCTCCCGGGGACCGGGGCGAATCAGGACATCGGGGGCGTCGGGCCCCACGGCATCCGGACGCCGGCCGCACCCCGCGAGGGGGCGGCCGGCGTCCGCCGTTCCCGCCTGCGGGGGACCGTCGTGAACCCGCGCGGCGGGCGGATCGCCGACCCGCCTCCCGGCGTTCACCGGAGCCGGCTAGAGTCCCCGATGTGAGCAGGCCACCCCACGTCTCGCCCGGAACCGGACTGATCCCCCGGCGCCTCCGCACGCCCCGGGGAACCTTCGCGGCCCTGGACGCGGTCCCCGCCGGCGAACCCGCCGGGACCGTCCTCCTGCTGCCCGGCTTCAACGGCAGCAAGGAGGACTTCATCGTGCTGCTGGCACCCCTGGCGGCCGCCGGTTACCGGGCGGTGGCGGTGGACGGTCGGGGACAGCACGAGAG
>NZ_VKHT01000583.1 GCF_014141535.1 Streptomyces alkaliphilus
GAACGGGCCGGGGGCCTCGTCGGGGGAGCCGGTGCCGTCGCTGCGCATGTCCCCGACCCTACGGGCCGGTGGGCGCCGCACCCGGTGCCGGGGGCACCGGCGCGGCGGGAGCGCGTTCGGCCCGGATCACCAGCACCAGTCCCAGCAGGATCACCGTCAGGGCGCCCCAGGTGAGCAGCGGTGGCCACTGGCCCAGCCACAGCGCCGCGATCACCGCGGCTCCCGGTGCCTCCAGGAGGATCGCCGTCGAGGTGACCGAGGGGCCCAGGCCGCGCACCACCCGGTTGAGCACCGAGTGGCCCAGGATCTGCGCGGTGAGGGTGAGCGCGACCAGCTTCAGCCAGGTCGTGGTGTCCCAGCCGGTCAGGGGAGTGCCGGCCGCCAGACAGGCGACCAGCAGCACCAGGGAGGTGGCGCCGTAGCAGACGAAGGTGTACCCGGTGGTGCCGGTGGTGCGCCGCACCTCGGCCCCGATCAGCATGTAGATCGCCGCCATGAATCCGCCGGCCAGGGCCAGGGCGTCCCCGGCCAGGGCACGGGCGGAGACGGTCAGGTCCACGCCGGTCAGCAGCAGCACACCGGCGAAGGCGACCGTCGAGCCCGCCCACACCGCGGCCGGTGGACGGCGTCCGCGCAACCGCAGCAGCAGTTGCACCCAGATCGGGGTGGTGGTGACCAGCGCCACCGAGGAGGCGACGGAGGTCATCCGCAGGCTCGGCAGCCACAGCGCGAAGTGGGCGGCGAGCGCGACGCCGCCGGCGAGGGTGAGCAGCAGGTTGCGTCGGCCCATGCCGGCGACCTCCGCCCGCAGACGCCGGCGCAGGAGCACCAGCGGGGTGAGGCCGGCCACGGCCATGGCGTTGCGCCAGAAGGCGATGGCGAGCGCGGGCGCGGCGGTGGCGGCGACGAGGGGGCCGGAGAGCGAGATGCCCGCCACGGCGACGATCAGCAGCAGCAGGTCCATCCGCGCCTGTGCCGGGTCCAGGGGACCCCGGGACGTGCCGGTGGGGGCGATGGCGTCACGGCCTGCGCGGCCGGCGCGGGTGCCGATGGATGGCACGGGCTGCTCCGGGAGGGGACGGTGGGGTGAACCACCTCAGGTTAATCCGCTTGGTGGATACACCGAGCCGGAGGTCGGCCGGGCCCCGCCCCTCAGACCGCCCGGGATTCCCGGGGACGCGCGCCCGCGGTGCCGGACCCGGAGCGGAAGAGCAGGGAGACCAGGACGACGCTGACCGTCAGCGACACCGCCAGGGTGGCGGCGCTGTGGCCCTGGCCCAGGATGCCCCGGCCCAGCGCCCAACCGATCAGGGCGGCGACCGGCCCGGTCGCCCACACCAGGCGGGGGAGCGGGAAGTCATCCGGCCGCCAACGGGTGGCGGACACGGCGACGAGCAGGCCGATCACCAGCGCGACCGGTGTTTCCCAGAGCATCGGAGGCATCCGCGGCACCCTCCCGTGCGGCCGGTTCGGACCGGGTGTGGATTCGGACCTCCCGGTACTACCCCGCGACGGGAGCACGGCAAACGGCGGCCGATGGGATTTCGTGACATTCCCTCGACCGCCGCGTGATCCGGGTGACCCCCGGTGCCCCGGGCGACCCCGGTGACCCCCGGGGCGGGGGACACCGGGCCCCGAACGCCTCAGATGGCGCCGAAGCCCACCTTGCGGACCGTCGGCTCACCGATCTCCACGTAGGCCAGACGGTCGGCCGGGACCAGCACCTTCCGGCCGCGTTCGTCCGTCAGGCTCAGCAGCCGCGACTCGCCCGCGAGGGCCTGCGCGACGATCTTCTCGACCTCGTCGGTCGACTGGTTGCTCTCCAGCGTGATCTCACGCGGCGTGTGCTGTACGCCGATCTTGATCTCCACGGCTTGGTCCCTCCGCATGATCCCTGATGGGGGCGCTGTGCCGCGCCGCCGTACAGGGGTCAGCGTAGCCGGGCGCGATCGTCCCTCCGGCGGAACGGCCGCACGCCCACAGCGAACACGCCGGGGAACGCCCGCCGGCACGCCCCGCGAACGCCCGCCCGGGAGGGGCGCGGCGGAACCCGTCGGACGCGGGCCCTGTGGGACCCGGCCGACGGACCGGTGCCCGGTCAGGACTGCGGCTGCATCGGGAAACCGGCGATGCCCCGCCAGGCGAGCGAGGCGGTCAGGCCCTTGGCGACATCGCGCGGCACCCGACGGCCGGAGGCCACCCAGTGCCGGGCGGTGACCTGGGCCATGCCGCACAGGCTGACCGCCAGCAGCTTGGACTGCTCCTCCGGCAGGTCGGTGTCCTCCGCGATGACCGCGCTGACCAGTTCGGCGCAGTCCATCGAGACCCGCTCCACCCGCTCCCGCACGGCCGGCTCGTTGGTCAGGTCCGACTCGAAGACCAGGCGGAAGGCGCCGCCCTCCTGCTCGACGTAGTCGAAATAGGCGTCCATGGTGGCCGCCACCCGCTGCTTGTTCTCCGTGGTGGAGGCCAGGGCCCGGCGCACGGCCTGGAGCAGCGCCTCGCAGTGCTGGTCCAACAGGGCGAGGTAGAGCTCCAGCTTGCCGGGGAAGTGCTGGTACAGCACCGGCTTGCTCACTCCCGCGCGATCCGCGATGTCGTCCATCGCCGCCGCGTGGTACCCCTGGGCGACGAAGACCTCCCGGGCGGCGCCCAGCAGCTGGTTCCGTCGGGCCACCCGCGGCAGGCGGGTACCGCGCGGGCGGGCCTCGGTCTGCTCCATGGCTGTCACGCCGCCTCCCGGTTGCTCGATGGCCGACGCGCGGTGCGTCGGAGCCGTCCCGACCGGATCGGTCCGGTCCGGCCAGCACATCGTACGTTCGGGTAACCCCGTCGTGCGTGCCCCCGGTCCCGACGTTCCGGTGGGTGGACGGCCGGCCCCGCCTCCCCGGGCGCCGGGGAGGCGGGGCCGCGGACGCCGGTCAGCGGTAGTCCTCGTCCTCCTGCGCCACCACCCGGGCCTGTTCCGCCAGGTCCGCCGGATTCACCTCGTCACCGGCCGCGACCAGGGGTTCGTCGCGCTCGGGAAAGAGCTCCGCGCGCTGCTCGAAGGCGTCCGCCAGGGGGGCCTCCACGTCCTCCGGGGGTGCCTTCGCGTCGGCACCCTCCAGTTCCTCGATGGTCTCCGGGTCGGTGGGGTCGATCGGCATGGCACTGCACCTCCGGTGACGTCGACGGGGGAGCCCGCCGGGGCGGTCCCCGCGTTCGTGGCGGTCACGGCCGCGATCCGCGCTCCCCGTGGCGATATCGGGCCGGCTCCGGGCCGGCGGATCCGCCGGGAGGGGGCCGGGCGGCCCCGCGCCTCCCCTGCCCCCTCGAC
>NZ_VKHT01000584.1 GCF_014141535.1 Streptomyces alkaliphilus
GCCCCGGACACCCCGCCGGAAACCGTCCCCGATCAGGAGAGTGGAGCCCGTGCCCCCGACATCCGGCCCGGCGGGATCGACGACCGCCACACCCACCACGACCGCCACACCCACCACGATGGAGGGGCGCCCCGTCGAATCCCTCGGCCCCGTCGAGCCCGTCGACCCGGTGGAGGCCGTGCTCGGCCCCGATGGCGTGGTGGCCCGGGTGGTCCGAGACCGCCCCCGGGAGCCGGCCGTGCCGCTGTGCGTCTCGCACACCGCCCACCTCGTCCCCGGCCCCGGCGTGGTGGACCCCGCCACCGGCGGTGCCGCCCTCGGGGACCCGGACCGCTCCCGCCGCGCCGCCGTCGGCGAGGCCGTCGAGCGACTGTGCGGCAACGCCGCCCCCGGACATCCACGTGCCGACGAGCCGCTCCGCTCCCACGACGAGCTGACCCGCGCCGGTCGGCCCGCCCTGGACCCCCGCGCCCTCGTCCTGTACTCCCGGGAACAGTACGCCGCGCGCGGTTTCCCGTTCGTGCCCTTCGAGCGGAACCTGCCCGTCGCCTGGACGACCGGCCACGACCTGTGCCGGAACACCGAACTCCTGGTGCCCGCCTCCCTGGTGTGGGTCAACCGACCCCGCGATCCGCGACGACCGGAGCCGCCCGTCCACCACCCGCCGCTCGCCGGCACCGCCGCCGACCCCGACCCCGACCGGGCCCGCGCCGCCGCCCTGCGCGAGGTGCTGGAACGCGACGCCGTCACCCGCTGGTGGATCGGCGGCGCCCCCGCGCACCGGCTCTTCGCCGACGCCCCGCCCGGTGACGACCCCGGGGCGGTCGCGCTGCGCCTCGCGCTGGAGCAGGCCGCCGGGGCCGGCCTGCGGGTCGGACTGCTGCGTGTGCCCTGCCCGGTGGGTGTCGTGGTGGCCGCCGCCTTCATCGAGGACCCGGTCCGCCGGCTGGTCGCCTTCGGCAGCGCCTGCCGACCCACCGCCGTGGAGGCGGCGGCCAAGGCGTTCACCGAGGCGATCGGCACGCACGAGGCGTCGCTGGAACTCCTCGACCCCGACAGCGGGTTCCACCGGGCGGTGCGCGCCGGCCGGGTGGACCCCCGGCCCTTCCGGCCGCACCGTACCGATCGCCGGTACGCCCTCGACTTCCGCCCGGACCTGCGGGACGTCAACGACGTCCGCCTGCACCTGCAACTCCACCTCGACCCGGCCGTCCAGGACGCGCGCCTGGACCGGCTGCGCCGGCCGCTCCCCGCGACCGCGTCGCCGGACGGCGCCGAGGAGCCGGTCGGCGCGGACCTGCTGGCCCTCCTCGACCTGACGGGCCGCCACGGACTGCGGGTGATCGCGGCGGACCTCACCACGCCCCGGGTCCGGCGGCACGGCTGGCACGTCGCCCGGGTCATCGTCCCCGGCCTGGTCGGCAACGCCCCCGCCGCCTTCCCCTTCCTCGGCTTCCTCACCGACCCGGAACCGGCCCCGGCCCCGCTCCGGCCGTCGCCGCACCCCGCCTGCCGCTCGTCCTCGCGGTCATCGCCCTCGGCGGCGCGCTCGGCGCCGTCGCCCGGTACGCCGTCTCCCTGGCCTGGCCGACTCCCGAGGGGGCGTTCCCCTCGGCCCTGCTCGCGGTCAACATCCTCGGCAGCGCGCTCATCGGCGTGCTGGTGCCGGCGGTCACCGACCGGGCCGCGCACCCGCTGCTGCGTCCGTTCCTCGGCACCGGCCTGCTCGGCGGGTTCACCACCTTCTCCGTGCACGCCGTGGACATCGAGCGACTGATCGCCGAAGGCCGCGCGATGGTCGGCCTCGGCTACGCGGCGGCCAACCTGGTCGGCGCGCTGTTCACGGTGTGGGCCGCCTCCGTGCTCACCCGGCGTGTGCTGAAGCGTTCGCGCCGGGCCTGCGGCGCCGGCGGGAGGAGCGCGTCATGACGTGGTGGTGGGTCGCCCTCGGCGGTGCACTGGGGGCCTGTCTGCGCTACCTGATCGACACGGGTGTGCAGGCCCGACTCGGCTCGGCCCTTCCCTTCGGCACGCTCACCGTCAACCTGCTGGGCAGTCTGGCCCTCGGCGCGCTGACCGGAGCCGTCCTGGCCGGCGCGGCGGGCGACACGCTCGCCCTCGCGCTGGGCACCGGGCTGTGCGGGGCGCTGACCACCTACTCCACCTTCTCCTGGGAGACCCTGCGGCTGTGGGAGAGCGGCGCCCGGGGTCCGGCGGTGCTCAACGCGGTGGGGAGCGTGGTCGCGGCGGTCGGCGCGGCGGCCCTCGGCCTCGCCGTCGCCTCCGCCCTGTGGGGGTGAGCGCGGCGGCGTCCGCCCCGTCGCACCCGGGGCCCCCGGCCGGCGCGCCGTCGGCGGACCACGCGGCCGGGTCACCCCGGGGCGACGGCCGCCGGTCCGGCGAGGAGCAACAGGCCCACGGCGGCCACCGCCACCACCAGCACCGCGTTGAAGGCGGCCCGCGACCCCGGTCGCCGCCCGCGCACCAGACCCGCTCCCACCACCAGCGCCGCCACCGGCAGCACCGCGACGCGCCCGTCCGCCGTCACCCCGTCGGACCCCGCCGGGCCCGTCACCAGCAGCCCGGCGGCCCCCAGCACCAGGAAGCCCGCCACCACCCGGCTCACCGCGGCGCCCCACCGGTGCGGCAGACCGCGCACCCCCACCGCCGCGTCGTCGGCCAGGTCCGGCAGCACGTTCAGGAAGTGTGCCGCGCACCCCATCAGTGCCCCGGCCGCGGGCAGCCACCACGGCGGCCACGGCGCACCGGGCAGCGCGAGCACGACGAAGGCCGGCAGCAGGCCGAAGGAGACGGCGTAGGAAACCACCGACCAGCGGGTCGACTTCACCCCCAGGTCGTACGCCCAGGCAAAGACCAGGGCGATCAGGTGGGCCGCCGCCGCGAGGAGCCCGGCCGCCACGGACAGCGCGAGGGCCGTGCCGGCGGCGAGCACCGTGGCCACGGCCACCGCCCGCCGGGACACCAGGCCCCGGGCCACCGGCTTGTCGGTCCGCCCGACCCGGGCGTCCCGCTCGGCGTCCACCAGATCGTTGAGCCAGCCCACCGAGAGCTGTCCGGCCAGCACGGCCGCCGTGACCAGGAGCGTCCCGCCGTGGGTGTGACCGACCGCGACCGCCAGGCCGGCGGTGACCGCCGTCACCGCGACGACGGGCAGGGGATGGCAGGCCCCGATCCACGCCGACACGCGTCGGGAAACGATCCGCATGGGGAACGAGTGTGCCAGCCTGTCGGCATGTCGAGCCCGAGCGCACGTCGTGGCCCCACCGTGTCGCCGGCGTCCACGCCGTCGTTCCCC
>NZ_VKHT01000585.1 GCF_014141535.1 Streptomyces alkaliphilus
GCCCCGTCCCCACCGCCCGCGACATCGAGGCCGTGGTCACCGCCTTCGCCGAGGCCGCGGCCTCCGCCCGGCGGTTGGGCTTCGACGGCGTGGAACTGCACGGCGCGCACGGCTACCTGATCGACAGCTTCCTGTGGGAGGGCACCAACCGGCGCACCGACGCCTACGGCGGCGACCCGGTGGCGCGCACCCGGCTGGCGGCCGAGATCATCGCCGCGGTCCGGAAGGCCACCGCGCCCGACTTCCCCGTGATGCTGCGGATCTCGCAGTGGAAGGCGAGCGACTACCGGGCCCGGCTCGCGCAGTCGCCGGCGGAGTTGGAGTCGATCCTCGCCCCGCTGGTCGAGGCGGGGGTGGACGCCATCCACGCCTCCACCCGGCGGTACTGGGAGCCCGAGTTCGACGGTTCCCGCCTCAACCTGGCCGGCTGGGTGAAGAAGCTGACCGGACTGCCCGTCATCTCGGTGGGCTCGGTCGGTCTGGACGAGGTGTTCACCACCGCCTTCACCGGCGGAGGGGCCGACCCCACGGGCATCGAGCAGCTCATCGAGCGCCTCGGCGGGGACGAGTTCGACCTGATCGCGGTGGGCCGCGCCCTGCTCACGGACCCGGAGTGGGTGGAGAAGATCCGCACCGGACGGAGCTTTGAGGTGCGCCCCTTCACCCGGGACGACCTCTCCCGGCTCACCTGAGACGCCGGGGTGGCGGAGCCGGGGCGGTCACCGGATGTGACGGCCGGTGATGGCGCGGGCGATGACCAACCGCTGGATCTCGCTCGTGCCCTCGAAGATCGTGTAGATCTTGGCATCCCGGTACATCCGCTCCACCGGGTGCTCGCGGCTGTAGCCGGCGCCCCCGAGGACCTGGATCGCCTTCTCCGTGGCGGTCACGGCGAGTTCCCCCGCGCGCAGCTTGGACATCGAGCCCTGGGCGGCGTCGAAGGGCTTGCCGGTGGCGCCCATCCAGGCGGCGCGCCAGATGAGCAGCCGCACGGCGTCGATCTCGGTGCGCAGGTCGGCGAGGGCGAAGGCGATCGCCTGGTTCTCGATGACCGGCCGACCGAAGGCGACCCGGCCGTCGGCGTACTCCATCGCGTACTCGTGGGCCGCGCGGGCGATGCCGAGGGCCTGGGCCGCGACGGTGGGGCGACTGAGCTCGAAGGTGGCCATGGCGTCCTGGCGCCGGGTCCCGCCGCCCTTCCCGCCCTCGGCCGCCCCGACGCGGGGGCGTTCACGGGCCCTGGCGAGGCGGGCGTCCAGCTTCTCCTTCCCGCCGAGCAGGCAGGAGCCGGGGACCCGCACGTCGTCGAGGAAGACGTCGGCGGTGTGCGAGGCGCGCAGTCCGAGCTTCCTGATCTTCGGCCCTCCGACCAGGCCCGGCGTGCCGGGCGGGACGACGAAGGCGGCCTGGCCCCGGGCGCCGAGCGCGGAGTCCACGGAGGCGACGACCACGTGCACCCCGGCGATGCCGCCGTTGGTGATCCACGCCTTCTGCCCGTCCAGGACCCACTCGTCCCGCGCCCCGTCCCAACGGGCCCGGGTGCGCAGCGAGGAGACGTCGGAGCCGGCCCCCGGCTCGGAGACGCAGAAGGCGGCGACAGCCGGATCGTCGGCGTCGCCGAAGCACTGCGGGATCCATTCGCCGAGCTGCTCGGGGGTGCCGGCGGAGAAGATCCCGGCGACGGCGAGGGAGGTGCCGAAGAGGGACATGCCGATCCCGGCGTCGCCCCGGAACAGTTCCTCGTTGGCGATCTGGAGGGAGAGGCCGGTGGGGTCACCGTGCATCGAGGCCAGGGATTCGAAGCCGTACAGGCCGATGCGGGCCGCCTCCCGGATGACCGGCCAGGGGGTCTCCTCGCGTTCGTCCCACTCGGCGGCGGCCGGACGGACGACCTCCTCGGCGAAGCCGCGCACCCAGTCGCGCAGGGTGCGCTGGTCATCGTTGATGTCGAGGCAGAAACCGCTCATGCCGGGGCCCTTCGTGCCGGGGCCGGTGGGGGTGCGGCCCCGACACGGGGACCGGACGGGCACGCGGAACCGGCGCCGGCGCCGGACCGCTTGTTTAACCGGCCGGTAGGTTTACCGGCGGATCACACTAAATGCCCTCCGGATAGGGTGCAAGGGTGACGGAGAAAACCCGACGCCGTCTCCCGCGCGCGGTCCGCGAGGAGCAGATCGTCGACGCGGCGCTGGAGGTGTTCTCCCAACGCGGTTACCACGCCGCCGCCGTGGACGAGATCTGCGAGCGGGCCGGCATCAGCAAGCCCATGGTCTACCTCTACCTGGGCTCCAAGGAGGCGGTGTTCGTCGCCTGCGTCCGGCGCGAGTCCGAACGCCTGGTCGCCACGCTCCGCGAGGCCGCGCACACCGGCGACACCCCCGAGGCCCGGTTGTGGGCGGGGCTGGAGGCGTTCTTCCGCTTCGTCACCGACCACCGCGACGGCTGGGTGGTGCTGCACCGGCACGCCGCCGACCTCGGCGAGACGGTGGCCGGGGAGATCGACCGCGCCCGCCGGGCGATCATGGCCGAGGTGACGCGACTGGTGCGCGACGGCATCGCCCTGGTCGGCGAGCCCGGCACCCCCGCCACCCGACTCGGCGAGGAGGACGCCGAGTTCGTGGGTCACGCGCTGGTGGGCGCCGCCGACTCGCTCACCGACTGGATGGAGCGTCACCCGCGCCGCTCCGCCGAGGACACCGCGTTGCGGATGATGAACATGGTGTGGATCGGGATGCGGCAGGTGCTCGGCGGCGAGGTGTGGACCCCGCCCGGCCGCCGCTGAGACCCCGGCCGCCGGATCCGGCCCACCGGGCGGGGCGGACCGGCGCGGGGCGGACCGGCGCGGGCCCCGATCAGATCGGGTCGCCCGGCAGGGCCCGGTACCGCTCGGCGAGTTCCGCGATCAGCGGGTGCTCCGGGTCCACCTCCAGATCGTCCACCGCCGCGACCGGCCGCACGCCCACCGCCGCGTTGGTCACGAACGCCGCCCGCACCACCCCGTCCCCCACTTCCGGCAGCGCGGCGCGGCGCACCGGCACGCGCGCGTGCTCGACCCCGGCGCCGCACCGCTCCCGCAGCAACGCCGCCGTGACCCCCGCCAGGGCGGCCGCGCGCGGCCACACCACCCGGGCCCCGCCGGGCCCGACCACGCACAGCCCGATGTTCCAGGTGGGTCCCTCGGCGATCAAACCGGCGTCGTCGACGAACAGCGCGTCGTCCCACCCCGCCCGACGGGCCTCCCGCCGCCGGTGCAGGGCACCCAGCAGGGCGGTGTGCTTGATCCCCGGCAGCTCGCGGACACAGCGGACGG
>NZ_VKHT01000586.1 GCF_014141535.1 Streptomyces alkaliphilus
TCCCGGTGCCCCGGCCCGCCCGGGGCGGTGCGCGGCGATCCGGGCGAAGTCCTCCACGGTCAGCTCCTCGCCGCGCGCCCGGGGCCCGACCCCGGCGGCGACCAGGGCGGTCTCGGCGGCGGCGGACGAGCCGGCCCACCCGGACAGCGCCGAGCGCAGCATCTTGCGGCGCTGCGCGAAGGCGGCGTCCACGACCGCGAAGACCTCCTCGCGGCTCGCGGTGGTCCGCGGCGGGTCGCGCCGTTCCAGGGAGACCAGCCCGGAGTCCACGTTGGGGGCGGGCCAGAACACCGAACGGCCGATGGCGCCCGCCCGGCGGGCCCGCGCGTACCAGGCGGCCTTGACCGACGGCACCCCGTACACCCGGGAGCCGGGGGCGGCGGCGAGCCGGTCGGCGACCTCCGCCTGCACCATCACCAGGGCCCGCTCCAGGGTCGGGAAGGTCGCCAGCATGTGCAGCAGGACCGGCACCGCCACGTTGTACGGCAGGTTCGCCACCAGCGCGGTGGGCGCGGGTCCGGGCAGTTCGGTGACGCGCATCGCGTCCCCGCGCACCAGCGCGAACCGGTCGACCAACTCCGGGAGCCGGGCGGCGACGGTGGCGGGCAGGGCGGCGGCCAGCGTGTCGTCGATCTCCACGGCGGTGACGTGCGCGGCGGCGGGCAGCAGCGCCAGGGTCAGCGAGCCCAGACCCGGTCCGACCTCGACCACGGTGTCCCCCGGGCGCAGGTCGGCGGCGCGCACGATGCGGCGCACGGTGTTGGCGTCGATGACGAAGTTCTGGCCGCGCTGTTTGGTGGGTCGCACGCCGAGCGCCGCCGCGAGTTCGCGGACGTCCGCCGGGCCCAGCAGCCCGTCGGTGCCCGCCCGGGGTGCGGCGTCCTCCCGTTCCGAAGTCATGCCGGAAGTCTACGGGCGCCCGGGCCGCCGGCCGGGCGCCGGCCCGGGGGCGACGGGACGGCCGCCGGGACGCCCGGCGGGCGGCGCCACCGGCCCGTCGCCGTCACGCGGCGGGGGCCGGGAACGCGCGGCGGGAGTTGTCCGCGATGTGCCGGGCCAGCTCCGTCTCGTCCATCCCCAGCACGCCGGCCATCGCCCGCAGGGTGTGCGGGATCAGGTGCGGCGCGTTGGGCCGGCCGCGGAACGGCGCCGGGGTCAGGAACGGGGCGTCGGTCTCCACCAGCAGGCGCTGCGGCGGGGTGACGGCCAGCGCCTCGCGCAGCGGCTCGGCGCTGCGGAAGGTGACGTTGCCGGCGAAGGACAGGAACCAGCCGCGCTCCGCGCAGTGCCGGGCCATCGCGGCGTCCCCGGAGAAGCAGTGGAAGACGGTGCGCGCCGGCGCGCCCTCCTCCTCCAGCACGCGCAGCACGTCCCGGTGGGCGTCCCGGTCGTGGATGACCAGCGTGCGGTCCAGCTCCTTGGCCAGGGCGATGTGCCGGCGGAAGGAGCGCTCCTGGGCCGCCCGACCCTCGGGGCCGGTGCGGAAGTGGTCCAGGCCGGTCTCGCCGACCGCCCGCACCTGCGGCAGTGCGGCGAGTTCGGCGATCTCCTCCAGCGCGGCGTCCAGCGCCGCCGGGCCGTGCTCCAGCTCCAGACGGGGCGCCTCGTTGGGGTGCAGGGCGACGGCCGCCCACACCCGGTCGGGATGCTCGGTCGCGGTCTTCACCGCCCAGTGGGCGCGCTCGACGTCACAGCCGATCTGCACCACCCGCTCCACCCCGACGGCGGCGGCCCGCTCCAGGACGAGCGCCGGCTCGGGTTCCTGCATGTCGATGTGGGTGTGCGAGTCGATGACGGGGACGGCCAGCGGCTCGGGGAGCGGGGGGATCTCCACCCGGGCGGCGCGGGCGGCCTTGGACTGCGGCATGGGGCCGAGTCTACGGCCGTCCCGCCCGTCGGCGGGCACGGTACCGGCCGACGGCCCGGCCCTCAGATCCGCTTGCCGGGCGCCGGGCGCGGGGCCCGGTCCAGGGCGTGCTCGACCCGTTCCACCAGCCCCGAGCGCATCAACCGGATCCGCCCGCCGCCGCAGTCGGGACAGCGGGGCCTGCTCAGCGGTGAGGGGACCCGCTCCTCGTCGGCGAAGTACAGCACGAAGGGATGGCCGAGGGGATCGACGTGGTGCTCGATGCGGTAGGTGCGTTCCCAGCCGTGACCGCAGCTCAGGCACGCGAAGGCGTATGACTCGGTGACCGTCTCGCGGTGGGTGTCCCTCATCGACCCCTCCCGGGGCTCCGTTCGGCGCCGGCGGCGGGACGTCTGGCCGCGTCCCGGGGGCGCGCCCCCGCGGGAACCCGGGGCGCGACGCACGCCGGGGCGGGCGGCGGTCCCGGGGCCGCTACCGGCCCGTTTCGCCCCGCTCCTCACCAGTATGCCCGTCCCGCTTCGCGGCGACCACCGCGTCGAAGACCTCTCTTTTGGGTCGACCGGCCGCTTTCGCCACCTCCGCGATGGCCTCCTTGCGCCGGGTGCCCCCGGCCTCCAGCGCCGCCACCCGGCGGGCCAGCTCGGCGGGGTCGGGCGGCGGGGCCGAGGACGGGTCGGCGCCGCGCACCACGATCGTGATCTCACCGCGCACCCCCTTCTCCGCCCGGGCCGCCAGCTCGCCCAGGGTGCCGCGCAGCACCTCCTCCCAGGTCTTGGTCAGCTCACGGCAGACCGCCGCCTCCCGGTCCGGCCCGTACGCCTCGGCCATCGCGGCCAGGGTCGCGGCCAACCGGTGCGGGGCCTCGAAGAAGACCATGGTGCGGGTCTCCCCGGCGTTCTCCCGCAGCCGGGCCAGGCGCTCCCCGGGGCGGCGCGACGGGAAGCCCTCGAAGCAGAACCGGTCCACCGGCAGACCGGAGACGGCCAGCGCGGTGAGCACCGCGGAGGGGCCGGGGACGGCCGTCACCCGCACCCCGCGCGCCACCGCCCCGGCCACCAGCCGGTAACCGGGGTCGGAGACCGAGGGCATCCCGGCGTCCGTGACCAGCAGCACCCGGGCGCCCGCCACCAGCTCCTCCACCAGCTCGGGCGTGCGGGCCGCCTCGTTGCCCTCGAAGTAGGAGACCACCCGGCCGGTGATCCGCACGTCCAGGTCGCGGGTGAGCCGGCGCAGCCTACGGGTGTCCTCGGCGGCGACCACGTCGGCGCGGGCCAGTTCGGCGGCGAGCCGGGGCGGGGCGTCGTCGGGGTCGCCGATGGGGGTGCCCGCCAGGACCAGCAGCCCGCCCTCCGGCTCCGGACCGGGCTCCGCTTCCGGCTCCGGGCCTTCGGCGTCCCCGGGGGCCTCCGCGGGTTCGTCGAACGGCCCGGACGCCCCGGCAC
>NZ_VKHT01000587.1 GCF_014141535.1 Streptomyces alkaliphilus
CCACCACCCCTCCCCCACCCATCGGGTGCGGTCGGCGTCGGTCAGCAGCACGTCATCGGGGGCCCGGGGGCTCCATCCGTCGGGCGGACTCATCCCCCAGCGGGCGGGGAGGTCCAGGGCGGCGGCCACCACGGCGGCACCGGCGCCCACGAGGAGCACCCCGATGAGTGCAAGCAGCACCCGGTTGACGATCCGCATCGCGTTCCCGTTTCTCCTCGGTGTTCCCCGTGTCCCCGGAGCCGGGGCTTTTTGTGTGGTCCCCGACCGGACCGGACGGTCCGGCCGCTCAGCCGCCGCTCGAGCCGCGTACCCGCAGCGCGAGGGCAGGGGGGCGGGCGAACGCGATCTCGTCCAGGGACTCCTCCAGGGCCGACCGCAGTTCCGCTCGCACCTCCTCGGGATCCCGGAAGTGCGTCTCGGCCGTGACCCGAACCCGTCGGCGTCCCACCGACACCCGCGCGGAGCGTACGCCCGCGACCCGGACGGCCCGGTCGCGCACCACGTGGGCGACGGCGGAGCGCTCGATGCCCACCCGCAGGTCGGGGTCCTTCCCGCGCAGCGGCAGCAGACCGCGCAGGCCGGGGGTGAGGGCGAGCAGCAGCAACCACAGGCCGAGCAGGACGGCGACGGCCGCTCCCGTCAGGATCACGGGGTCGTCCACCGGGCGTGTGGCCAGTTCGTCGGCCAGACGCACCCGCCACTCGGCCGCCGGGCGACCGGAGCGGACCGCGACCACGTCGTAGAGCAGCGCACCACAGATCGCGAGCAGCACCAGGGCCGTCAGGGCCGCCGGCACCCGGCGCGCCGACCGGAAACGGTGGGCACGCCGCCCGCCGGTGCCCGGATCCCGTTCGGGGGGGTCCTCCGGCCGGGGGTGCTTCTCCAGGACCGCCGGTCCCCCGGCGGTCTCCTCTCGCTCCGTGCCGCTCACGCCGTCTCCATCTCCTGCCGTTCCCGATCCGTCGCTTCCCGGCCGGTCATCCGACACGCCCGGTGCGTCCGGTGCGGCGGTGCGCCGAGTGCAGACGCGAGACCACCAGCGCGACGCCGGGTACCTCCATCCCGGCGAGTTCGATCAGGCGTTCGGTGACCCGGCGACGGATGGCGTCACACCGGCCGGTGAGATCTCCGGGGTAGTCCAGTTCGACCTCCACCCGCACCCGGGCCAGGCCGCCGGTGCCGTCGGCGGCCGGCTGTCGGCGGACCGAGACCTCCGCCCGGGGACCGGCGCGGCCCGACACCGGCGCGACCGGCGCGACCGGCGGCGCCGTCGGGGCCACGCCCGCCGGCGCGCCGGCCGCGGTGTCCTCCCCACCTCGTGAGGGGGGTCCGCCGGGGCCGGCGCGCAGCGCCTCACGGACGGCCTGTTCGGCGATTTTGGTGACCACGCGATCGGCGATCCGGGTGGCTCCCCGTTCGCCGGGGGGCACCGTCCGGGGGCCGGGTGGCCATCGGGCGGCATCGGTCGCTCCCCCGGTTCCACCGGCTTCGTCGGTGGGAGTCCGGGCCTCGGAGACATCGGTCATCGGCCGCGTCCCGCGCCCCGGAAGAAGTCACCCGGGTTGATGTCCCCCTCGGCGAAACGTCCCACGACGAAGCCGACGGCCCCGAGCGCGGCCACCAGGAGGAAGGCGCCGAAACCACCGAAGTATCCGGCGAAGCCGAGCGCGATGCCGGCGATCATGCCGACCAGGGCCATGCCCATCATTCACTCCATTCGTTCGGGCGTGTGTCGGGGCGCTTGTTCGGTCGCCCGTCCGAACCGCCGTGGCCCGGGATCACTGGAGGGACGGGCGTCCACTCTCGCCCCCGTCCTCCTCCTCGTCCTCCTCGTCGGGGAGCTTGACGTCCCCCACGGCGATGTTGACCTCGACGACCTCGAGGCCGGTCATCCTTTCCACGGAGGAGATGACGTTCTCGCGGACATCCCGCGTCACGTCGGGAATGGAGTAGCCGTACTCCACCACCAGGTCCAGGTCGAGAGCGGTCTGCACCTCTCCCACCTCGGCCTTGACGCCGCGGGTGGCTGCGGGAGCCCCTCCGCCGCCGGGCACCCGGTCCCGAACCGCCCCGAAGGTGCGGGCCAGCCCGCCGCCCATCGCGTGGACGCCCTGGACGTCCCGCGCCGCCATACCGGCGATCTTGGCGACCACGCCGTCGGCGATGGTGGTGCGACCGCGGGTGGCGGGATCGCCTCCTCCCCGCCGGGAGCCCGAGGTGCGGCTGCCCCGGGAGGTGTCGTTGTCGGTGTTCCGTTCGGTGCTCTTCTCGGTGCTGGTCTCGCTCATGGTGCCTCTCCTCGTGCCCGATCGGGGTCGCGCCGAACACGGCTCCCGTCACGGGCCTGCGGGATCGATGCGGTGGCCCCCAAAGGCTCCGGCGACCACGGGCCGTTCCCATCGCCCGGACGAATACCGGCCCGGTGGCCACATTAGGCACAACCCGGGCGCCCGTGCCCCGACACGCTCCGCCGCCCGGGTGAACCGCGTGGTCGACAAGGGGGTCATACGGGATGCTGTACCCATTCGGGAGCCCTCTGCACGTGCTCCCGGACCCGTGCCGCCCCGTTCGGGGCCGGCCGCACGGGCGACGGCGAGCGAGGCGGGCGAGTTACGGATGGGTGTTCCGGGACTGACGGAGACGGTGCGGGAACAGGTGCGGATGGGCAGGCTCCTGCCCCTCGGCGACCCGGTTCCGGCCGGCGCCGGATGGATCGCCGAGGGAGCCGTCCGCGAGCTCCTGACCGGGGACGCCCACGCCGTCCCCGGGGCGCGGTTGCTGCGGTTGCGGTTCTCCCCGGACACGACCGCCGCGCCCCTCGGTCGGGAGGAGCGGCCGGCGGCCGGCCTGACGGCGGGGGCGGTGCTGCTGGATGCTGAGGTGCTGCTCTCCGGCGAGGAACCGTTGCCTCAGGCCGCGGAGCGGGTGCGGACCGCCCTGACCGCCGGGGCCCGCGCGCTGTCACTGCCGGTGACGGCCGTGGACGTGCGGGTGGCCGGCCTGTTGGAGGCGGAGGAGCGGCCGGAGGAACCGGGAGACGGGGCACCGACGGTTCCGGACACCCCGGCCTCCCGGACGCCCTCCCGACCCGGTTCGACGTCGGGTGACACGGATGCCCGGGAGCGGGCGGTGGTGACCGCCGTCACGGCCCCGACGGGGGTGCGGGGCACGGTGCCCTTCCCCGGGCCGGCGGGACCGTCGGTACGGATCGCCCCGACGGGTGAGGCGGGGTGGGTGGAGGTGCAACTCGCCCTGGCGCGCGACGCGGACATGGGCTCCACGGTCGCGGAGGCGGCGCGGGCCGGGGC